>JAKBAG010000108.1 GCA_021809235.1 Acidobacteriota bacterium | reverse complement strand
AGCAGGCCCGTGCCCTGCAGGGGCTGACGCTGATTGCGCACAGCAGCGGACAGATGGGCGAGGCGCTGCGACTGGCGCAGGCGGCGCTGGAGCGGGATGGGTGCTCGATGGTGGGCTGGACGAGCTATGCTTCACTGCTGGCGGCAGTGGGCCAGTGGCAAGCGGCTGAGGCAGCCTTTCATCGGGCATTGGCCCTGTCGGCAGCCAGAGCGGAGGAGTTTCTGCCAGCGCTGACCGGGCTGGGCGAGCTGATGCTGGCGACGGGCCGTCCGGCGGCTGCGCTGGCCTGCTTCCGGCGCGGACTGGCACTGGCACCCGGTTCGGCGGTGGTGCGCTACGGGCTGGGCTCAGCACTGGCGCTGATGGAGGAGTTTCCTGCGGCGCTCGAGTGCTTTGCGGCAGTAAAGGCAATGAGCCCGCAGCAGCCGGAGGTTCACTTTGCGGCCGGTTACTGCGCGGCACGGCTGGGGCGGCGTGAGCTTGCCATGCGGGAGTACGAGGAGGCGATCCGGCTGCGGCCGACCTTTGCCGCTGCGTGGGGAAATCTGGCTGCGTGTCTGGTGGCCGACGGACGGGATTACCTGGCTGTTCCCTGCTTTGTGCAGGCGCTGGAGGCCGATCCAAGGCTGCTGTCTGCGCTGCTGAACTTTGGCAACCTGCTGCGAATGCGCAAGTGCTTTGCGGCGGCGCGGAGCTGCTATGAACGCGGGCTGGCCATTGAGGAGCGGAATGTGGATCTGCGGGTGGCGATGTGCTACCTGGAGCTGGAGTCGTCGGCCGATGAGGATCGATTTGCACGGGCCGAAGGCTGGCTGGAGAATCGGAAGACCGCATTGCAGCAGGGAGCGGCGGAGCATCCGGAGGTGGCCAATGCGCGCGGGATTGTGGCCCTGGCTCGGCACAGCGCCAGCGGCAGCGGCGAGGAACTCGAGACGGCAATCCGGTGGTTCCGGACGGCGGCCGCGCGCGGTCATCGGACGGCGGACTCCAACGAAGGCAATGCCCTGCTGCGCGTGGGCCGTGTAGAGGAGGCAATAGCGGCGCATGCGCGCTCGGTAGCCATCGATCCGCTGCATGCCGGAGCCCGCTATAATCTGGCCCTCTCGCAGTTGCGAGCCGGACGCTTTGCCGAGGGGTGGGAAAACTATGAGGCGCGACTGGAGTTTCGCGATGTGCATCCGCGGCCACGACGCTTCCAGCAGCAGCGCTGGCAGGGGGAGTCGCTGGACGGCAGCCGGCTGCTGGTCTACTACGAGCAGGGGCTGGGCGACACGCTGCAGTTTGCACGCTATCTGCCGCTCGTGGCCGCACGCGGTGCCAGGCTGGTGGTGGAGGTGCAGCCGCCGCTGGTGCGGCTGCTGAAGCCGGTGGTGGAGCGGCTGGGCGGAGTCTGTATTGCAGCCGGAGCCACGATTCCTGGCTTTGACTGGCATGTGCCGCTGCTGAGTCTGCCTCGCGCCTTTGGCACAACGGTCGAGACGGTGCCGCCACCGCTTGCGCTGGAGATCGATGCGGCATGGGCGGAGGTCGGAACAAAGTACGAGACTGGAGGCCAGGCTGTGGCTGGCTCAGCAATCGGTGCTGACCAATGCGGGACGAGCGCCGGCTTGCGCATCGGGCTGTGCTGGGCGGGGAATCCACGCTACGCAGCCGACCGCGAGCGTTCGACACGGTTAGAGAGTTTTCTTCCGCTGCTGCGGGCACATCCGCAGGTGGAGTGGGTGGCGCTGCAGAAGGGCGAGGCCGCCGGACAGGTGGCGGAGGTGACGAACAGGCTGCGGGAAGAGCGGCGAAGTTCTGGCAGGCAAACTTCCGTCTTGCAGAGCGCGATCCGGCTGGTGGATGGCTGCTCCCGCGATGCTGATCTGGCCGAAACGGCCGCGCGCATGCTGGGGCTGGATGCGGTGGTGACGACAGATACCGTGATTGCGCATCTGGCCGGGTGCATGGAGCTTCCGTGCTGGCTACTGCTGCCATGGCAGGGGGACTGGCGCTGGATGCAGGAGCGCGAGGATTCGCCGTGGTATAGGCGGATGCGACTGGTGCGGCAAAGTCGGCCGGGCGATTGGGTCGGGAGCATGGAACGCGTGAGTCGGGAGCTGGTGCTCGGTCCATTCCCCGCTAGCCTGACCTGATTTTCCACGCCGTCGGGCTTGGCTGTGGAAACCGTGGAAGCTCCCGTGGCCGTGCAAAAGTCGGCGCTCTGAAAGCCGCTTCCGGCGCAGGTGGAAACGAGCTTTGCACATCCAGGACGAGGGTTTCCACAGGGAGATTTGCGTCTGCAGTGGAGACGGTGGAGAAAGACGGGCAGGCAAACAGGGTTGGAGGAGGGTTTTCCAATCTTCCTCATTTGCACAGCCGGTTTTTGGAAAACTGGTACGACTTGTTTCTCCGCTTCTGATGCGGTTATGCGTGATTTTTCCACTTTTACTGCGAGAGCTGTTACTGCTGCTGGGAGTGATTTTCTTTCTGTGGGGTATTTTTCCGCAGTTGCGCCTCTGGGCGCAGCGCTGTGGATGCGCGCCATACCCAGAGACTGTGATCCGGCGTGCTGGCAACCCTCGGTGCAGCTGACCTTGCATTTGTCCATTGTTTTCGGCATAACGGCCAGGTTTTCCTCCTGTGCATCGGGCTTGGAATTCCATAGAATCGAGGCAGGCGAAGGGGATGGTTTTCGCCGTGACTCCGCATGGTGTATCTTGGCATCACGCAGACACATGCGTCGTGGAGAGAAGCATGAGCACAACCCTGTTGCAGGCAGAGGCCGCGGCTGGCTCCACGGAGGGAGCAGCTATGGAGATCAGCGTTAGTCGCAAGGATCTTTTGAACGAACTGAGCGCGATTCAGGCAGTGATTGAGCGCAAGACGACGATTCCGATTCTCTCCAATCTGCTGATGGAAGCCGATGGAGATAGCGTGCGGATTACCGCGACGGATCTGGATCAGGCCATCCGGACCTCGTGCGCAGCCAAGGTGAAGAAGCCGGGAGCCTGTACGATTCCCGCCCGCAAACTCTTTGATTATGTGAAGCTGCTGGGCGACGGCGATGTTTCGATCAAGTTGCTGGAGAACCACTGGGTACAGATCCGCTCCGGACGCTCGAACACCAAGATGGTCGGGCTGGGACGCGCGAATTATCCCCAGGTGCCGGAGATGCCGGAGGGACTGAGTGTCCAGCTTCCGACGGCAGTGATGCGGAAGCTGATCAGTCATACGATTTTTGCCATTTCCAGCGAGGAATCGCGCTATACGCTGAATGGAGCGTTGCTGATTCTGAAGCCGGAGTCGATTGCAATGGTGGCAACCGATGGCCATAGGCTCTCCTTCATTGAGAAGACCGAAGAGCCGCTGGAGGGGATCTCCGGCGAGCGGCGCACGCTGATTCCGCGCAAGGCACTGGCGGAGATCTATGCGCTGATCCAGTCCAGTGAGGCGGAGAGCTTCAGCTTTGCCGAGGATGAGCAGCGGATGTTCTTTGCCATTGGCCACCGGACGCTGAGCTCGATGAAGCTGACAGGGCAGTTCCCGAACTTTGAAGCGGTGCTACCGCGCGAGAATAATAAGTTTGCGATTGTTCGTTCGACGGAGCTATCGGCAGCGATTGGCCGCGTGGCTCAGTTTGCCGAGGAGCGTTCGGGTGCAATCCGTCTGCGGCTGGAGCAGAATGAGCTGAAGATTTCAGCCCAGTCGAGCGAGTCGGGCGAGTCAGAAGATTCGATCGAGACCCCGTACAACTTTGACCCGATCTATGTGGGCTTTAACAGCGCATACATGCTGGATTTTCTGAAGGCAATCGGGAACGAAGGCGAAGTTCGACTGGAGTTCAAGGATGCGCAGTCGGCCGGGCAGATGCGTCCGGAAGATCCGGATTCGCTGTACAAGTATCGGTATGTCTTGATGCCGATGCGAATTTGAGCACGTAGGAGCAGACGGATGCGATGGAATCCGGTGGGACTTGGATCGGTGCTATGGATTGCGGCTGTGGCTTCTGCCCAGCCGCAAATCTCTTTGCAGGATTTTTCAACGCGAGCGATGATTTCGGTCTCGGCACCGGCCTTTGCGCTGGAGCATGTGCGGGTGATTGACGGGACGGGTGCAGCGGCGCGTGAGGACCAGGCGGTGGTCGTGGAACATGGGACGATCGTCTTCTCCGGGCCAGAGGCTCAGGCGGTAATTCCGGACGGGATGGAGCGGATCAATGCCAGCGGCGAGACAGTGTTTCCGGGTCTGGTGGGAATGCACGATCACCTGTACTATTCCGCCTCGATTGCCACGGAAAGTGCCGATGGATTTGGTAATGGACCTGGGTTCTATGTGACTGAGCTGCCGTATACCGCGCCCAGGTTGTATCTGGCCAGTGGAGTAACGACGATGCGGACGACTGGCAGCGTCGAGCCGTATGCGGACCTGCGGATTGCCGCCGAGATCCAGTCCGGCGCCATGCCGGGGCCGAAGATGGATGTGTCGGCACCGTACCTGGAGGGCGCACCGACGGAGTTTGCGCAGATGCATCCGCTGAAGGATGCCGACGAAGCAAAGCGGATGGTCGCATTCTGGTCGTCGGAGGGTGCGACATCGTTCAAAGCGTATATGGACATCTCCCGTGCGGAGCTGGGAGCGGCGATTGCCGAGACCCATGCGCAGCACCACAAGCTCACTGGACACCTGTGCTCGGTGACCTGGCCAGAGGCGGTGGCGCTGGGGATCGATGATCTGGAGCATGGTCCGGTATTCACGGATACGGAGTTCTCCGCCACGAAGAAGCCGGATGCCTGCCCTGCCGACGGCGAGGCAGGATGGCTGCATCGGTCGATCAGCGACCCCGAGGTACAGAGCCTGATTCACCTGCTGGTGGAGCACCATGTGGCCGTAACCTCAACACTGCCCGTCTTTGAGGCGATGGTGCCGGGCCGTCCTCCGCTGACGCAGCGTATGACGGAGGCACTGGCTCCGGCGGCGCTGGCAAGCTATCTGACGCTTCGGGCCAGAATCCCACAGCAGTCTGCGATGACGACCCTATTCCAGCGGGAGTTGGAGTTTGAGCGGGCCTTCGTGAAGGCCGGAGGACTGCTGCTGGCCGGCCCTGATCCCACCGGCAATGGAGGCGTTTTACCCGGCTTTGGGGACCAGCGTGAGGTGGAACTTCTGGTGGAGGCCGGATTTACTCCCGTAGAAGCGATCTCGATTGCCACGCGCAACGGAGCCGAGTACCTGGGGCGAATGGGGCACATCGGCACGATTGCCCCGGGCAAGGACGCCGACCTGGTGCTGGTGAAGGGTGATCCATCGCGGCAGATTGGCGATATTGAGAAGGTGGTCACCGTTTTCAAGGACGGCGTGGGTTATGACCCTGCGCGACTGCTGGAGTCGGTGCGCGGACAGGTGGGCATCTGGTAGTCGGGCAGGCTTCTCTGGTGCCTCTGCGAAGGGTCCCTATCCCGGATGCTGCGCAATATAGCGGCGGGAGTCGAACTTCTTTCCCGTGCTTTGCGCGGCCATGTAGCGGATGAGGCCGAAGATGGGCCGGTCAAACCAGGGGCGGTCATGCTTGCCGACCATGGCCCAGGCGATGCCGGCATAGCCGTTCGGGTCGCGGCCATCAAGCTGGTAGCGGTCGTTGAGGGTGATGGCCCACTGGTAGCCGACGGCGACGCTGGGCGACCACTCAAGGATCTTCTTGCCCCAGTACATACGCATGTAGTTGTGCATCCAGCCGGTGTGAACCATCTGCCGCTGGGCGGCATTCCACAGCTCATCGTGGGTCTGTGCCTGCTCCAGCTGCTCCAGGGTGTAGAGCCAGGGACGGGAATCGGAGGCGTGGGCCTGCAGGGTCTTCTGCGCCCAGGGCTCAGCGCACTGCCAGCTGTCATAGTAGGGGTTGTGACGGACGAAGAGGACGGCCAACTCCCGCCAGCCGATCAGCTCATCGAGATACTTGTCCACGACAGCAGCCGAGGCCAAGCCCTCAGCGGCGGCCTGGCGCACTGCCAGCGCGATTGTGAGCGGAGAGATGTGTCCGTAGTGCAGGTAGGGGCTCATCTGGCTGGTACCACGCTTTTCCGGATGATTCCGCTGCTCGTCGTAGTCGACAAGCTGGAGGCGACAGAACTCCTGCAGGCGCTGGCGGGCGGCGTGGCTGCCGCCGGTGAAGGTATCCACCGGGCCCACGCTACGATCAAATTCGGCGGGAAAGCCTGCGGTGATTTCGCCATCGAGCGGCCAGCTGCGCAGAACCGGTCCGGACCAGCGATGTGCAGGGGAAATTGCTGGAATGGGCTGCAGCCACTGCTCGCGATGGCGCAGCAGGTGGGGTCGAAAGTGGTGCAGCAGGACATAGCTGCGCTGGAAGATGGCCGAAGGGACGACGACGTCGGCGTCGATGGTCCAGAAAGGGATGGACAGGCGCGAGGCCAGTGCCTGGCGCCAGCGCTCAGGCTCGCGGCACACATTCTCATCGCCCAGGAGCATGGCGGCATCGACCTCGGCCAGAAAGGATTCGAGGGTGTCCCCGTCGACCGAGCGGCGAACGACGAAGGGGATGTTCCGCTCGGCCAGATCCTCGGCCAGGTCACGCAGTCCCTGCTGGAGGAAGTGGTAGTGCCGCCAGTTGGCGTTGGGATAGTTGGCGATGACGCCGAAGTAGACGATCAGGGGAAGATCCAGAGTGTTGGCCACGGCCAGAGCGGTCTCGAGTGCGGGATTGTCCTGGGCGCGCTGGGCATGCTGCATCCAGTAGACGACACAATGACCTTGGGGATCACCATCGCGCCGGACGGTGACGCGAGGCGACTCCTGCAAAGGACGAAGCAGTTCCATGGCAGAGGCTCCGGAAAAACAAGGAGGCTGCCGCAGGGGCAGCCTCGGAGGAATGCTGCTCAGGCAGCGTGAGGAGTTAGAAGCTGCCCCAGGCGCGGGAGATGTAATCGGACATGGACATGCCGACGAGGATAAGGAAGGTGAACAGTCCGGCCCCGACGGTCAGTTTCAGCAGCTTGCTGCTGTACTTGATGTGCATGAAGAAGAGCACAACCAGCGAAGCCTTGAAGACAGCGATGGCCAGCGCGACGACAGCATTCCATGCCCCAAGCTCCAGGTAGGAGGCAGCCACCGTGAGTGCCGTGCAGACGAGCAGGGCCGTGGCGATGAGGACGTAGATTTTAGGACTGACAATGTGTTGTTCTTCGCTGGAATGCTCTTCGTGTGCGGACATGCGCATAATCTCCGGAGTTTGGATGGCCGGGTCCATTCGGACCCGGGTTGACGCTGAGCCGTCGCTCACTGATGTCGACTGATGAGATACAGGAGCGGGAACAGGAAGATCCAGACAATATCGACAAAATGCCAGTAGAGACCAAAGTTCTCAATGAAGGCAATGTTGCCGTTGTCATAGGCCCCCCGGATAGCCCGGATGAGCATGTAGATGAGCAGGCCCATACCGATGATCATGTGCAGGGCGTGCATACCGGTCATGGCGAAGTAGAGGCTGAAATACACCTCGGTATGCTGGGCCATGTCGAGCGGCAGGCCCGGCTCGACTGGCTGACCAGGCTCGGCCTTGGGATGGACAAACGTCATCGCGTCAAAGCGCAGCCCGGGGACGTGATGCTGCACCCACTTCTCGTGGTACTCCACGCTCTTGATGCCAAGGAAGGCGAGGCCGAGGACCAGGGTGAGAATCAGGGAGAGGATCAGCCCGCCGCGGCGGCGCGTCTCCGCGCACCACACTCCCATGGCCATCGTGAAGCTGGAGGTAATGAGCACGGCCGTGTTCGTGGTGCCGAGGACGATCGACAGCGTGTGCGAACCGGCGACAAAAGCCGGGTAGTACCAGTTACGGTAGATCAGATAGGCAGTGAACATGCCGCCGAAGAACATGATCTCCGTCAGCAGGAAGAGCCACATGCCAAAGCTGGCCGAATCCTTCTGCTGCGCCATCGAGACGAAATGATGGCGCTGATAGGAGGGATGCTCACTGTGCGAGCTGTCGTGAAGTGCGACCGTGGGGCTATCCAACTTGGGTTACCTCGCGTTCTTTCTGGCGCTCCAGCCACTCGTAATCGTACGCGTCCTGGGTGACGACCGGGATTTCAATGAAGTTCTCCGTCAGCGGCGGAGACTGAATCTGCCACTCGAGGCCGGTCGCCTGCCATGGATTGTTGCCAGCCACCTGACCGTACTTCAGGCTCCAGATCAGGTAGAGGATGGGCAGCAGATAGCCGACACCGAGGATTGTGGCACCGGCAGTCGAGAAGACGTTCAGCACCTGGAACTCCGGTGGATAGGCAGCGTAACGGCGGGGCATGCCCAGCATGCCAAGCAGGAACTGCGGGAAGAAGGTGAAGTTGAAGCCGATGAATGTGACTACGGCTGCCAGCTGCGAGATCTTCTCCGGATACATGCGCCCGGTCAGCTTGGGCCACCAGAAGTGGATGCCCGCCAGGAAGGCCATCAGCATGCCGCCCACCATGACGAAGTGGAAGTGGGCAACAATAAAGTAGGTTTCGGTCAGGTGAATGTCCGTACCCGAGGAGCCTAGGAAGACGCCGGTGAGTCCACCGATCGTGAACAGGCCCATGAAGCCGAAGGCATAGAGCATGGGCGTCTCAAAGGTGATGGAACCCTTATAGAGCGTGAAGGACCAGTTGAAGATCTTGATCGCTGAAGGCACAGCTACCAGCATGGTGAGCAGGCTGAAGACCAGCGTGGAGTAGTTGGAGACACCCATGATGAACATGTGGTGTTCCCAGACGAAGAAGCCGAAGACGGCGATAGCCACCGAAGAGAAGGCCACGGCCGAGTAGCCAAAGACCCGCTTGCGCGAGAAGGTGGAGATGACTTCGCTGATGACACCCATGCCAGGCAGAATCATGATGTACACAGCCGGATGGGAGTAGAACCAGAACAGATGCTGGAAGAGCAGCGGGTCTCCGCCTTTGGTCGGGTCAAAGACGCCGATGCCGATAGTGCGCTCCAGGACGACCAGTACCAGCGCGATGGCAAGAACCGGGGTGCCCAGCACCATCAGAATGGAAGCGGCGTAGTTGGACCAGACAAAGAGCGGCAACTTGAACCAGGTCATGCCCGGAGCGCGCATGCGATGAATCGTGACGATGAAGTTGAGGCCGGTGAAGATAGAGGCAAAGCCAGCGATGAAGATGGCCAGCCCCGTGGTGACCACGTTGGTGTTCACGTAGTGGGTGGAGAGCGGAGTGGTGAAGGTCCAGCCGGTATCCACACCACCGGTGATCATGGCCCACAGCGTCAGGCAGCCGCCGATCATGTACAGGTACCAGCTCAGCAGGTTGATCTTGGGGAAGGCCAGATCCTTGGCGCCGACCATGATCGGAATCAGGAAGTTC
>JAKBAG010000002.1 GCA_021809235.1 Acidobacteriota bacterium | reverse complement strand
CCGCATTGTGAAGCGCGTCAAGGACAGGGAGCGCGGCATTCCGGGCGGCGTGTATATCTCCTGCTCGGCCTGCGAGTTTTACGAGAAACTGTAGTTGCTTGTTGTGGCACAAACAGAAACGCCCGGCCAATCGCCGGGCGTTTCTGTTTGTGCCGGAGTGCTCCGGCGGTTGACTGGCTGGTTATTCCCCGAGCTGCAGACGCTGGATGCGCGTCGAGCGGCCAGTGCGTGGATCACAGTCTATGAGCGCGGCGCAGAGGCGGGGATTGCCGCGGGCAGCCTCAAACTTGCCCGGAAGGCCAGTGCGGAAGCGTTGCAGAACGAGGTCCTTGTCCACTCCGATCACCGAGTCATAGGGGCCGCTCATGCCGACATCGGTCTGGTAAGCTGTGCCGCCAGGCAGCACGCGCTCGTCGGCCGTGGGAATGTGCGTGTGGGTACCCAGGCAAGCCGTGACGCGACCATCCAGATGCCAGCCCATGGCCACCTTCTCACTGGTGGCTTCGGCGTGGAAGTCCACAAGGATGACGCGCGCTGTGACGCGCCGAAGCTGCTCGTCGATGGCATGGAAGGGATCATTGGTGCCGTTCATGAAGACGCGGCCCATCAGGTTAAGTACGGCGAAGGGCGTGCCAACATCCGGACCATGGGCGATGGTGCCTTCGTAGGCGCCGTAGCCGGGCAGGCCATGCTGGAGATTGATGGGACGCAGCACGCGGCGGGCGCGTTCGTGGCTCTCTGCCGGAGCCGAGCGCATGTAGTCCATCAGCTCGCGTTTATCCCAGACGTGGTTGCCGGTGGTAATGACGTCGGCCCCCAGATCGAAAAGCTCCTCGGCCAGGGTGGGCGTAATGCCAAAGCCACCCGCGGCGTTTTCGCCGTTGATAACGGTCAGGTCCACGCCGTGCGAAGAGCGGATGTGGCCCAGATGCTCGCGCACGATGGAGCGCCCGGCACTGCCGAAGACATCGCCTACAAAGAGAATCTTCACGCCGTGGCTCCGCCTTCGTCCTGCGAGGTCTTGTCCTGCCGCCGAAGCAGTGGGAAGAGAATCACGTCACGGATGGAGCGGGAGCCGGTGAGCAGCATGGTGAGCCGGTCGATGCCGATGCCTTCGCCGCCTGTGGGCGGCAGACCGTAACTGAGGGCGCGCACGTAGTCCTCGTCCATCTGATGGGCTTCGTCGTCGCCTGCTTCGCGAGCGGCGAGCTGCTGCTCAAAGCGTCTGCGCTGCTCGACCGGATCGTTTAGCTCACTGAAGGCATTGCCCACTTCAAAGCCGCCAATGAAGAACTCGAAGCGCTCTACGTGCTTCGGATCGTCGGGCTTGGCCTTGGACAGTGGCGAGACTTCAGTGGGGTAGTCATAGATGATCGTGGGCTGGATAAGCGTGTGCTCGACGTGCTGCTCGAAGAGCTCGTAGAGTTCGCGGCCAGTGGCCTGCTGCGCCTGCGGACAGGCGCGGAGGACAGCCTCGCGCATGGTGAGCCGCTGCCAGTCGGCCAGATCGATGGAGTGGCCGTTGAACTCGGTGATCGTGGTGCCGTTGACCTCCATGGCGACCTGGACGATGAGCTGCTCGGTCAGGTCCATCAGGTCGTGATAGTTGGCGTAGGCCTGATAGAACTCCAGCATGGTGAATTCGGGGTTGTGCTGTGTGGAAACGCCTTCGTTGCGAAAGTTGCGATTGATCTCATAGACGCGGTCCAGGCCGCCGACGACGAGGCGCTTGAGATACAGCTCCGGGGCGATGCGCAGGTAGAGGTCCATGTCCAGCGCGTTGTGGTGGGTGGCAAAGGGACGCGCTGCAGCGCCGCCGGCGATGGGCTGCATCATCGGCGTTTCCACCTCCAGGTAGTCGCGGGAATCAAAGAAGCTGCGGATGGCGCGCAGTATCTTTGCGCGCTTGACGAAGACTTCGCGGCTGTCGAGATTGGCGAAGAGATCGACGTATCGCTGGCGGTAGCGCAGCTCGACATCTGCCAGGCCGTGGTACTTCTCCGGCATGGCCAGCATGGCCTTGGAGAGAAAGGTGAGCTTCTCAACGTGGACCGTGAGCTCGCCGGTGCGGGTGCGGAAGAGATAGCCGGAAACGCCGATATGGTCGCCCATGTCCAGAAGCTTGTACAGCGCGTAGCCGTCTTCGCCGACGGCATCCTGGCGAACGTAGATCTGGAGTCGCAGGCCGTTCTGCTGCAGAGTGGCAAAGCCGGCTTTGCCCTGGGCGCGGATGGCCATGATGCGACCGGCGACCGAAACCTCGATGCGCGGAGACGGCTGCTCCGGGGTGCCGTTCAACTGCTCGGCCGTGAGCGGGTCAAAGGCCTGACGGATCTGCGGGATGGTATGGGTAGCGCGATACTGATTGGGATAACGCTGCTGGCCGAGAGCGGCAATGGCATCCAGCTTTTCCTGGCGCAGCGCGAACAGTCCGCGCTCAAACTCTGACTCGAACTCTGACACCCGGTATTCCTTTCCTGCTTGGCGTGCTTGGATTCTCAGGCCTAAGTATAACTTTCAGCCGCGACAAGGAATATGCCGCAGATTCGCCGTGCGGGATGCGATTGTGTATAACGGACAGGGATGCCCTACCAGAATCCACCGAAGGACACCGGCAAGCCGTTGCCACGCGGCAGTGAGGCCCTGCGCGGACTGGCACAGGCGGAAAGCCTGATGCAGATTGCGCTGATTCTGCCGTGCGCCCTGGTGATTGGCTGGGGCGCTGGCTGGTGGATCGACCATCGCTTCCATAGCCACTGGGCCACGCTGACGGGACTGATCCTTGGGCTGATCTCCGGAATGGTGAGCGTGGTGCGTATGGCACTGGCGGCCGGAGCGCCCAGACCGCATCAGCGGGATGGGAGCCGGACTGAATCCCAAGACACGGACAGGAAAGCACAATGAATGAACCGCAGGGGACACCCAGCCTGCCGGAGCTGCCTCCGGAACAGACGCCCGAACACCCGATTGTGCAGTTTACGGACCGCGACCTGGCGCAGCTGCTGCGCCGGGCTGCCCGCGTGACGGCGCTGCTGGGGCTGGCACTGGCGCTGCTGCTGGGGCTGGCAATGGGCTGGGCTAACGGCGCGTTGCTTGCCGTGGGGGCGTTGATCTCCATTGCCAGCATCTATGAGTGGGCGCGGTTGATTCGGCTGTTCAATGCGCGTATGGATGCCCAGCGGATGCCGCGCGGAGCCACACTTTCCGTGATGCTGTTTCTGGTTCGTCTGCTCTTCTTTGCCGCGGCCATTTATGGTAGCCTGAAGTTTCTGCATGGTTCCGCGTTCAGCCTGATTGGCGGTCTCGCACTGGCCGTTCTGGCGCTTGTGTGGGAGGCGCTGAAGGTGCTGCGCGGTACAGATGCAGCCTGACCAAGATTTGAAGCTGGGAAAGATTACGAAGCGATGCCGGAAACCTTAGCCTGGACACGACTGCTGAACCATATTTTTGGTGGAGCTGTGACGACCCTGCTGCATGCAGTGGGCGTACAGCCGAAGTATCCTGCCGCACCAATCAATGATGCCTATGCGCTGGAGCTGCTGATTGCCGGCCTGCTGACCGGTTTTTTCCTGCTCGTTCGCATGACGCTGAGCGTGGAAAAGCCCGGAACGCCACAACAGATTGCCGAGATGATCCACGAGTTTGTGGGTGGACAGGCGCATCAGATCATTGGCCACGGCTACGATCGCTATCAGAGCTTTGTGACGGTGATCTTCCTGTTTGTGTTGGGCAACAATTTCCTGGGCCTGATTCCTCGCATCGACACACCGACCAGCTTTCCGGTGGTGCCTTTGGGCATCGCCGTGGCTACCTTTGTTTACTACCACTATCATGGCTTTCGCGAGCAGGGTTTTGTGGGGTATCTGGCCCACTTTGCAGGGCCAATCTGGTGGATTGCGCCGCTGCTGTTTCCGATTGAGATCATCTCTCACTGCGCGCGCGTGATGTCGCTGACGATCCGTCTGTACGCGAACATGTTTGCCAGCGATCTGGTGACACTGGTCTTCTTTTCGCTGGTTCCGCTGGGCATTCCGGTCATCTTTCTGGGACTGCATGCCATGGTTTCCATAATTCAGGCATTCGTCTTCATGCTGCTGGCGATGATTTACCTCTCGCAGGCGGTTTCGCACGAACATTGATGCCAGGTCCGGCGATGTCCGGATGGAAAACAAGATTGCCTCCGAAGAAATGCTTCCGCTTTGGGTTGGCAGGGTCGCAAGCGTGAGGGGGCCAGCACGGTGAGCCTCAACCACCCACTGGCGACCAGAATGCAGGGAAGCAGGAGAATGTAATGAAGAAGCTTCAATCCATCCTGATGGTCCTTTCGACGCTGTGCTTCGCCATTCCGGCCCTGGCCGATGGTGGAACAGGCGCCATTGACCTTGCTCCCATCGGTGCCGGTCTGGGCATTGCTCTGGCTGCCGGCCTGTGCGGTCTGGGACAGGGTCGCGCCACCGGCAGTGCCGTGGAAGCACTGGCCCGTAACCCTGGAGCCCGCGCCGGCATTCAGCTGCTGCTGGTGCTTGGCCTGGCCTTCATCGAGTCGCTGACGCTGTTCACGCTGGTGATCATCTTCGCCAAAATTCACTGAGTACGAGTCTGCTGCGAAGGTGCGGCAGATAAATTACCGACCGGCTTTGCCCCAGGCAGAGCCGGTTTTCCTTTGGGGCAGAGTACGGAGGCAGGGAATGAATCTGGTTCCTGCGACTGCCCGGAACCAGGACACTCATGTCCGAAAACTTGACATTGCCTGCCGGATAGTGTCTGCTGAAATGGCTGTCCCCAAATCTGACTTTCCGGTTCCTCGGCATGGCTGTTTCAGCCTGCACTCCGGAGTGTCACTGCAAGCGTTGCTACGAGGGTTGGCGGAGACTGGGACCACGCGGCTGCGGTAAAGCGCCGAATTTGTCCTGGAAGCCCGCCGGAAGCCCGATGCATCCGGTGATCCGGCTGCATGGTTTCGCCCAAATCAGCCGTTTCGGGGGACACTCGTGCTCAAGCGCTCATTCGATCTGTTTCTTGCTGCCCTTCTTATACTTCTACTTTTTCCCGTGTTGCTGTGCATTGCGCTGGCCATCCGGCTGACCTCGCCTGGACCGGCGCTCTATCGACAGATACGCACAGGGCGTAATCTGGTTCTATTCCGCATTGTGAAATTCAGAACCATGCAAACCGGTAGCGAGGGTCCGGCATATGCCCTGGCCGAAGACCCGCGGGTGACGCGGCTGGGGCGCTGGCTACGCCGGACCAAGCTCGATGAGCTGCCACAGCTGTGGAATGTGCTGTGTGGCGAGATGAGCTTTGTAGGTCCCAGGCCCATTGTGCCGGAGCTGACGTGGAGCAATCTGCGCGACTATACGGAGCTATTTGCTGCGCGGCCAGGACTGACCGATCCGGCCTCCATAAAATATGCCGATGAGGCGCAGCGACTGGAGCATGTTGAGGATCCACAGCGCTACTTCCTGGAAGTGATGACGCAGGACAAGCTACAGCTGTCCCGGGACTATCAACAGCGAGCTACACTGGGCAGCGACCTGATACTGATTGGGCGGACGCTGCAGGTTTGCCAACGGGCGCTGGTGACAGAGTTGCGTAACGGAAGCCTGGCCTGGAACAGGCAGCGGGAACATGCATCCCATCGCGGGACTGGCTTTGGTGGGGCAGGATATGGCGCGACGAGTCAATCCGTTGCAGCAGTGCTGGCAGCAGAACATACGCACTAGGGGATTATGGTAGCGCATATGTGGGTAAAATCCCGAGTGCCCACTTGGATTCCACGCCGAAACTCAAATACGGCTTGGCAAATCCACTGTTACAGCAGGCCAAACAGCGATAGCATGGAGGTATTCTCTGCAGGAGGATGCTCAGCGCCCCATGCCAACGCTCTATCACCCGGACCTTCTCTATGTTGCCGGTACCAGTGTGCCGGGTGCTGCGCTGCTGGTGGGCGACGATGGAGCGGTGGTGCGCACGGTGGCCGCCGACGAGCTGGGGCGCGTGGCCGCGCAGGCAAAGCTGGTTCGGCTGCCCCAGCAGGCGCTGCTACCGGCGATTGCCAATGTACATTCCCATGCCTTTCAGCGGTTGTTTCGCGGTCGTGCCGAAGGACGTCACTCCGGCGGAGACACGTTCTGGACCTGGCGAGAGCAGATGTATCGTGCGGCAGCCTTTGCCGATCCGGAGCAGATGTATGCGATAGCGCGGGCAGTTTACCTGGAGATGCTGCAGGCGGGAACGGCGCTGGTGGGCGAGTTCCATTATGTGCATCGGGATCGCAATGGGCAACCTTATGGCGATCCGAATGCGCTGAGCGAGGCGGTGATTGCAGCGGCGCAGTCGTTGGGTATGCGGATCACGCTGCTGCGCTCGGCGTATTTTCGGGCCGGATTTGGCCTGGATCCGCATCCCGGACAGAAACGATTCTATGAACAGCCGGAGGAATATCTGGCACATCTGGATGCGCTGGCCAGCACCTTTACCGGCAATCCGATGGTGAAGGTGGGTGCGGCGCCACATAGCATTCGCGCGGTGCCGCTGGCGGAGTTTGCGCCAATCGCTGCCTGGGCACGCCGTCATCGTCAACCGATGCATCTGCACATCTCCGAACAACCGGCGGAGAATGCGGCCTGCCTGCGTGAGTACGGAGCCACACCGGTGACGCTGCTGGATGGGGCTGGGCTGCTGGATGGGGCAACCACGCTGGTGCATGCGATTCACATTACCGAGGATGAAATGATGCGGGTGGCCGCTGCCGGTGCAACGATTTGCAGCTGTCCGACGACGGAGCGGAATCTGGGCGACGGGATTTTTCCGGCGGACTGGGCGGCGCGCCATGGGGTTCGGATTGCGTTCGGATCCGACAGCCAGGCGCAGATTCATCCCTTTGAGGACGCACGGCAACTGGAGTACCATCTGCGGCTCCGCGACAGGGAGCGTGGGGTGCTGGATGGCTCTGCGCGAGAAGGGTGGAAGCAGCGAGAAGCGATCGGTCAGGCACTGCTGGAGGCGATGACCGCGAATGGGTACCGGTCGCTGGGCGTGGCCGGTGGAGCGCTTACAGCCGGACAGCCGGCAGATTTTTTCACACTGCGTCTGGATGATCTGGCACTGCTGGGCACCGGAGCTGCGGATATGGCCGAACAGGTGGTCTTTTCAGCCTCTCCTGCGGCCGTGGATGCGGTGTATGTCCAGGGAAGACCGCTGCTCGCGCAGGGACGGCATCCGGAAGAGGATGCAATTCATGCGGCGTATCGCGCAGTGCAGCAGGAGTTTTTACAACGGTAAATTCGGGAATGGATTTCCAGGGAACGAGGAGTGGCAATGACGATAGCGATGGAGACGATTCGAGCCCCGCGGGGCAGCGCGCTGCACTGCAAAGGATGGCAGCAGGAGGCGGCGATGCGCTGCCTGATGAACAATCTGGACCCGGAAGTGGCCGAGCGGCCGGAGGATCTGGTGGTCTATGGCGGCATTGGTCGCGCGGCGCGTAACTGGGAAAGCTTCCATGCGATTGTGCGCGAGCTGCAGCAGCTTGGCAATGAGGAGACGCTGCTGGTGCAGTCGGGCAAGCCTGTAGCCGTGTTTCCTACGCATGAAATGGCTCCGCGCGTGATTCTGGCCAACTCGAATCTGGTAGGCAAATGGGCAACGTGGGACCACTTTCATGAGCTGGATCGCAAGGGCCTGATGATGTATGGGCAGATGACGGCTGGAAGCTGGATCTATATCGGCACGCAGGGGATTCTGCAGGGCACGTTCCAGACCTTTGCCGCGCTTGCGGATCGGCACTTTGGCGGAACGCTGAAGGGCAGGCTGGTGGTGACCGGCGGGGTGGGCGGCATGGGCGGCGCGCAGCCGCTGGCAGTGACGCTGAACGACGGCGTGGTGCTGGCGATCGACTGCGACCGCAGCCGGATAGCGCGGCGCGTGGAGACGCGCTATTGCGACCAGGTGACGGACTCGCTGGACGAGGCGCTTCAGCTTTGCGAGCTTGCCCGGCGAGAGGGTCGTGCGCTCTCTGTGGGGCTGGTGGGCAACTGCGCCGAGGTGCTGCCGGAGATGGTGCGGCGAGGCGTGGTGGTGGACGTGGTGACGGACCAGACAAGCGCGCATGATCCACTGAATGGCTATATTCCGCTGGGCTACTCGCTGGAGCAGGCGGCGGCACTGCGGGAACGCGATCCGCAGGAGTATGCACGGCTGTCCACCGAGTCCATGGCCCGGCACGTGCAGGCAATGGTGGACCTGCAGCGCAATGGCGCGATTGCCTTCGACTATGGCAACAACATCCGGCGCTTTGCAGCCGATGCCGGATGCACGGCTGCCTTTTCGATTCCGGGATTTGTACCGGAGTATATTCGTCCGCTTTTCTGCGAGGGTTCCGGCCCGTTTCGCTGGGTGGCTCTGTCGGGTGATCCGGCGGACATTGATAGGACGGACCGGCTGGCCATGGATCTGTTTCCAAAGAATGAGATTCTGCAACGCTGGATGAGGCTGGCGCGGAATCGCTTTGCCTACCAGGGACTGCCGGCGCGGATCTGCTGGCTGGGCTATGGCGAGAGGGCAGAGATGGGCGAGGCGATGAATGAGCTGGTGCGCAAGGGCGAGCTTTCTGCACCGGTGGCCATAGGACGCGACCATCTGGACACCGGCTCGGTGGCCAGCCCGTATCGCGAGACCGAGCGGATGCTGGATGGATCGGATGCGGTGGCTGACTGGCCACTGCTGAATGCTCTGCTGAACACGGCAAGCGGAGCGACGTGGGTGAGCTTCCACCATGGCGGCGGAGTGGGCATGGGCTACTCACTGCATGCCGGGCAGGTGACGGTGGCCGATGGCAGTGAACAGGCACGACGCAGGCTGCAACGGGTGCTGAACAACGATCCTGGACTGGGCGTAGTGCGGCATGCGGATGCCGGGTATGCGATTGCACAGCAGACGGTTCGCGAGCGCGGCATTCACATGCCGATGCTGAAGTAGGGATCGATGCAGAAGACCCATCGCCTGATCGTGGAGAACATAGGCCAGCTTGCAACACTGGCTAATCCTGGAGCGCCGACCCGCCCTCGCACCGGAGCGGCAATGCGGGAGCTGGGACTGATTGCCGATGCCGTGATGCTTGTGGCTGATGGCCGCATTCATGCGGCAGGCCAGCGGGCCGAGCTGCGCGGGATGGTAGCAGACTGGCAGGATGCGGAGACGACCGTCGTAGATGCAGGCGGATGTCTGGTGACACCGGGGTTTGTGGACGCGCATACGCATGCGGTTTTTGCGGGCAATCGTGCCGGCGAGTATGAGATGCGGATTGCCGGAGCCACCTACCAGCAGATTGCTGCCTCAGGCGGCGGCATCCACTCGACAGTGCAGCAGACACGAGCCGCCAGCGATGCGGAGCTTTTGGCGGCGGCTCGGCGCCATTGCCGGTGGATGCAGCGTGGCGGGACGACGACGATTGAGGCCAAGTCCGGCTATGGGCTGAATCTGGAGACGGAGCTGCGCATGCTGCGCACACTGGCCACGCTGGAGGCAGAAGGCACGATGCGCGTGGTGCCGACAGTGCTGGCTGCGCATACTGTGCCGCAGGAGTTTGCCGATGATCGCGCAGGCTATCTGCGGCTGGTGGTGGAGGAGATTCTACCTGCGGTGGTGGCTGGGAAGCTGGCTCGGTACTGCGATGTCTTCTGCGACGACCATGCATTTACCGTAGACGAGGCGCAGCGGGTGCTGACGGCGGCAGCAGGAATGGGACTGGGTATGCGTATCCATGCTGAGCAGTTTCGGCCAGGGACCGGCGCTGCGCTGGCAGCCGAACTGGGTGCGGCCACGGCGGACCATCTGGAGATGTTGGACGAGGCAACGATGCCGCTGCTGGCACGCGCCGGAGTGCAGCCTGTGCTGCTGCCAGCGTCGGTCTTCTGCCTGTCACGCAGCCAGTATCCGCCAGCGCGGCAGATGATCGATACCGGGCTGGGAGTGGTGCTGGCTACGGACTTCAACCCGGGGTCCTCGCCTGCACCATCCATGGCCTTTACGCTGTCCCTGGCTTGCCTGCAGATGCGCATGACTCCGGCCGAGGCTCTGACGGCGGCAACGCACAATGCGGCATGTAGCATGGGGATGGGCGGAGAAATTGGCGCGCTGGCGCCTGGTATGGTGGCAGATTTTCTGGTGTATGAGATTGCCGACGTACGCGAGCTGGCGTACTTTGTAGCTGCGCCGCTGATGCCACGCGTCTTCCGGGCAGGTCGCGAGGTCGTTGGCAGCGAGGTGACGGTGTGACGTCGCTGGAGATTCTGGATGCACTGGTGGGGATTCCCACGGATTCTGCGCGGAGCAACCGCCCGCTGGTGGAGTGGGTTTGCCAGCAGTTAGAGCCGCCGGGTTGGCAGTGCGAGCGTCTGCCGTATCGCGATGCAGGCGGGGTGGAGAAGATAAATCTGCTGGCCCGGCCTCCAAAGGCTTCGGCAGGGATTGACCTGGGTTTCCTGTGCCATACGGATACAGTACCGCCTGCGGTGGGATGGGAGACTGCCTGCCAGCTAACGAGCGATGGTACGGTGGCGCGCGGACTGGGTGCTTGTGACGTGAAGGGTGCGCTGGCGGCGTTTCTGGCTGCGGTCACGCAAGGGCAGCAGCAGATGATTTCACCGGCAGTGGCACTGCTGCTTACGGCCGATGAGGAGATCGGCTGCAAGGGCATGGAGCAGTTGCTGGCAGCGCGGCCAGAACTGCGAATCGAGCGGGCGATTGTAAGCGAGCCGACGAGCCTGCAACCAGCAGTAGCCGGCAAGGGCTATGGGCTGGCACGCGTCACGGTGCGGGGCAGGGAAGCCCACTCGGCATTTCCAGCCGAAGGCCGGTCCGCGATTGCGGCAGCGGCTGCACTGCTGCTGCGCGTGTTGCAAGGAGCCAATGAAGTGCTGCCGGGCCTGCCACCACTGCTGCAGGATGCCCTGTTTGATCCGCCAACGACGAGCTTCAACGTGGGCACGATCACTGGCGGCACAGCGAAGAACATGATTCCGGGGGAGTGCTCGTTTCTGGTGGAGTGGCGAGCGGTGCCAGCCCAGCAGCAGGGCACGGTTCCGGATCGACTCCGCGCCCTGCTGCAGTCAATGGAATCATCCCTGCCCGGAACGACGATGATGCTGGAGCTGCTGCGCGATGAGCCAGGCTTTGCCCCGGCAACACAGGATGCCCTGGCCATGCGACTGGGCGGGATGACGGGCCGTGCGCGCACCGGCATCAGCTTTGGGTCCGAGGCAACACGGGTGGCGCGGATTGCCGGGGAAGTGGTGGTGATTGGCCCCGGTGACATGCACACGGCACACAGCGACCGGGAGTGCATTCCGTTGGCAGAGCTGGATGAGTGGACACACACGTTGGCTGATCTGCTTCGTTCCGGTTTTTGAGAGATTTCTCATCCTGCAATCCAGCGATTTGGCAAGATAGTTGCCCTTTCCCATTGCAAGCCGACCATGGCGCCAACCAGCGTCGGGTATGGCTCGATCGATGCAGCGTAACCGCTGTTTTCAGGAATACTGGATGGTGCAGGATGCGCGTAGCTGCGATGCGAACACAACCCGGTGCTGCCCAGCAGACGCTGCGGCATGGCGAAGTGCAGACGGACTCTGCACCGCCCAGACCGCGGATTCTGGAGGATGTGTATTCCGGCTCGCAGGACAGCGAAAGCCTTTGGATGGCCAGCGCGTGGCGGGGGGATTCCGGCAGCCAGGCCAAGGAGCAGCCTGCGGCGACAACAACGAATTCCACGGATCCGCCTGGTGTGGTCGATGTGGCGGCGGAGGGTGGAAAAAGTCAGGGATTGCCGGTCGGGTCGCGCATCTCCTATTGGGCATGAGGCACGGTTCGGGCTGGACGGACAGCGGCCTGCTAGCGGTGAAGTGCAGGCATGAGCGCCTGGAACCATTCCGAGGCGTGATCGACCTCCAGGTCCGGGCCAACGCTGCGCATGCCTTCTGGCGATAGTCCGTAGCTACAGCCCAGTGACCAGACGCCGGCATTGCGAGCCGTGAGCATATCCACCTCGGAGTCGCCGATCATCAGCGTGGACTGAGGCGCGGCGTCGAACTGCTGCATGAGGGCGAGCAGTCCTTCGGGATCAGGCTTTTTGGTGGGGAAGCTGTCTCCTCCGTGAATCACGGCAAAGAAGCGAGACAGGTCGAGGCCGTCGCAGATGGCACGGGCCGGTCCAACGGGCTTGTTGGTGAGTACGGTCATGACCGGAGGCTGTGCGATGGAGGTAAGGGCGGCGAGTGACTCCCGAACACCGTCATAGGCACGGGTGAAGTCGAGCTTGTGTGCGCGATACCAGGTGAGGAAGTAGTCGAGTGCCTGTGCAAAGAAGGCCTCATCGTTGCGCAGGGATTCGGGCAGTTCTCCGGGGATGAGCAGTGCGCGGCGGATGAGCATGCCGACGCCGTCGCCAATGAAGCTGGCAATGACCGGCTCGTCGAGCGGGCGCAGGCCAAAGTGCTGGAGCGTGGCGTTGACGGAGTTGCAGAGATCCCTGCTGGAATCGATCAGGGTTCCGTCAAGATCAAAGACAAGCAGCTTGAAATTGGGAATGGGAGTTGACCGGTGAACACGAACCATACACTTTCAGTGTATCGAGATGGCCGGAAGCTGCACAGCGGGCACCCACGTTGGTATGACAGGTGCCCGCTGCTACGGTATCGCTCGGGGAGGGCGATCAGTTGATATGGATGTTGCCGCTTCCGGAGTGGACTTCAACGGTCGGACCACCGCCACTGATCCGGGCACGGAAGTCATGATGTGTGGACTGCACTTCCGACATGTTGCCTGCGTTGCAGCGGATGTCGCCGGAGCCAGTGTGCGCGTCGAGCGTGAAGGATGCGGAACCCAGCATGAGGCCGATATCGCCGGAGCCAGTGCTGAGGTACCAGCCTGTGCGGGGCGTTCCGGAGACGTGGAGATTGCCGGAGCCGGTGGTGGCGCGCAGGCCGCCGGAGAGATTGTGCAGGGTGATGTCGCCGGAGCCGGTGGATGCGCGAACATCGCCACTTCCGCCGGATTCAATGACGATATTGCCGGAGCCGGTACCGGCGGAGAATCCGTTGATGAGACCTGTGGCACGGATGTCTCCGGAGCCGGTGCGCAGGTGGGACTGCTGGCCTACGCCGCTGTCTGTGATATCGCCGGAACCGGTGCTGACCTCGAGCTGAACATCGGCGGGAGCTTCAATCCTGTACTGGATGAAGAGGCAGTTCATGGTGTGCATGTGCGCTCCAATGGAGACGATATTGCCTGTCTGCTCAATGGGCGGATTGTTGGCAATGGCCTGCACCTGAGATTCGGTGGGCCGCTCTCCCCAGTTGCCCCAGCCGCAGCCACGCTTGACGATGCCGACCACATGAATGGTATTGGCCGTGCCTTTGGACAAGCGGACATCCCCTGCACCTGTGGTGATGTGCAGCATGGTACCGGAACCGACGTGCAGCGTACGTTCAAACTGCGCATCCGCGTGTGCGGGCAGAGCAGTGCAAGCGAGTACGGATACAGCGAAAATAAAGCTTCCTGTTTTGAGCATTCCTGCGATCATGATGTGCTCCTGGAGTCTGTTCATACTTTCAGGTTTAAGGACGTTGCGTTGCCGTTACGGATGGAACGAATCCGCCGCGATTTTACTGCAGCACGACGGTATCGCCATCTCTGAGTCCGCTGACGATTTCGGTAACCGATCCGTTGGAGAGGCCGACGACGACCGGCACCTTGCGCATACCGGACTTCTGATGTGGATCGGGCACCTCGACACTGGCCTGCTTCTGGTTGTCGTAGGTGATGGCGTTCTCCGGCACAGTGAGTACGTTCTTGTGCACGCCGAGCAGAATTTCTGCATTGGCTGTCATCTGCGACTTCAGTTCGCCGTTGGGATTGTCGATGGAGACGCGGACTTCAAAGGTGGTGACATTGTCCTTTTCAACGCCCATGGGCGAAATCTTTGTCACCTTGCCATCGAAGTAGCGGTTGCGGAAGCTTTCCACCTTGATGCGTGCCGGTTGACCAAGATAGACGTGAGCGATATCGGACTCATCCACCTTGCCCTTAACGTAGACCTGATGGGTATCGCCGAGCGTCATGACGAGTGTGGCCGTGGAGCCGAGCACGAGAATGGAGCTGACGGCATCGCCGATCTCAACGTCGCGGGAGAGCACAACACCATCCATAGGCGCCGTGATTGTGGTGTAGCTGAGCTGCTCGAGCAACTGGTCCAGCGTGGCCTGATTCTGCGCCACCTGAGCCTGGGCCTGCTTCAGCTTGGCCTGGTCAACCAGAACAGCTGCGCGGGCGGCATTGCGCTTGTTGAGTTCAGCTTCGTAATCGCGGCGGGTGTTGTCGAGGGTTTGCTGGGGAACCAGACCCTGCTTGAACATGGCCTGGTTGCGCTCCATGGTGGTCTTGTACATGGGCAGATCCGGCGCCTGCGCGGTAACACGATCCTGCTGAATGTCTGCCTGGATGATGCCGATGTTGGCCTTGGCTGCGCTAAGCTGCGCACGCTGCGCGGAGACCTGGGCAGCAATTTCCTGCTGGTCGAGCTGCGCAAGGGGCTGCCCTTTGCGCACGCGGTCATTGATGTCGACAAAGAGCTTTTCCACGATACCGGAGGCTTTGGACTTGACCTCGACCTGCGTGATCGGGGTGATTTTCCCTGTGGCCACGACGGAACGTGTTACGTCAGCGCGTGTCACCTTGGCCAGCTTGTTTGGATCAATATGATTGCCCCCGGCCAAGTGTGCCAATCCTGCACCGGCCAGCACGATGACAAGCAGGATTCCAGCCCCCAGCCACAACCAGAAACGCGATTTCTTCCTTGATGTTGCCAATCCTATCCTCCACATGCCCGACCGCGAGTACTAGTTTTGCGGGTTGCCTTGAGCAACTCAGGCGTACAACAGGCCATACGCATGGGAGAAGCATTTCGTTCCATGGCTTGGACAGGTGGTAGACTCAGGGGCAAATGCCGGGCCATTTTCTTCTGCAAGCCGTTGCCGTGATGGGCCTGATTCTGGCCAACGGATACTTTGTTGCCGCCGAGTTTGCGCTGGTTTCGCTGCGGCGGACGCGTGTGGATCAGCTGGTGGAGGATGGAGTGACGGGCGCAGCTGCGGTGCGACGCCTGCAGCAGGATCTGGACAGCTTTCTGCCGGCGGTGCAGCTGGGGGTGACGCTGTGCAGCCTGGCGCTGGGCTGGGTGGGCGAGCCACTGGCGGCAGGAGTGCTGGAAGACCTGCTGCGCGGCATGCCCCATGCGCGGCTGCTGGCGCATGCCATTGCGGCAATCTTTGGCTTTGCGCTCATCACCTATCTGCATGTGCTGCTGGGCGAGCTGACGCCAAAGTCCCTGGCGCTGCGACGCGTGGAGGCGATGGCGATTGCGGTAGCCGGTCCGATGCTGCTGTTTATGGCTCTGACGCGGCCGGCGCTGCACTTTCTGCAGTATTCGGCACGAGCGGTGCTGGCCGTCTTTGGCGTGCCGATGACAGTGGAACTTGCCGCCCACTCGCCAGAGGAGTTGAAGCTGACGGCGACGGCGACGCGCCGTATGGACATGATCTCCGGCTTTCAGGAGAAGCTGATCCATCATGCGCTGGAGATCGATGAGCTGACGGTGCGTCAGATCATGACACCGCGGCAAAAGATCATCTCGCTGCCGGCGGATACGCGGCTGGAACTGGCCAGTGCGAGCATCAATGAGCATCTGCATTCGCGCGTACCCGTCTATGAGGATGCGCCGGAGCACATCATCGGCATGGTGTATGCAAAGGATGTAGCGCGTCTGATGCACTTCCAGAGCACAGCCAACACGCGGTCAGCGGCCATCGCAGACCTGCGCCTGCGGCAGATCATGCGCGACGTGCTGATGGTGCCGGAGACCAAGTCCGTGGCGGGCCTGATTGAGGAACTGCAGCGGCGCAGGCGACAAATTGCGATCGTTGTGGATGAGTATGGAACCACAACCGGGCTGGTGACGGCCGAGGATGCGATTGAGCAGTTGACAGGCGAAATTGAGGACGAGTTTGACGACCCGGTACGGCCCATCCTGACGACAGCATCGGGAGCGTTGCTGCTGGAAGGCAGCCTGAACCTGCGCGATCTGGAGACGCAGATGCAGTGGTCGCTACCGCATGAAGCTGATGTAGAAACACTGGCCGGATTTGCGCTGACGCAACTGGGGCGGATTCCACGTCCAGACGAGTGGTTCGTCTATGACGGACGCCGCTTTACGGTGACGGAGATGGATGGATTTCGCATTGCGCGCATGCGGGTGGAACTGCTGGACGGAGCCAAGGCTGAAGTGGATTTGGACAAGCGAAGCAATCGAGACGGGACGCAGCAATGACTCCACGACTGGCTACCCTTGCATTGGGCGCAAACATGGATTCGCAGGCAGGAGCGCCGCCAGCAACGCTGGCTGCAGCCATCACGCGCCTGCAGCAGGTGGGTGTGCTGCACGCCCTGTCCTCGCTGTGGTTGACGCCGCCGGTTGGATTTACAGAGCAGCCTTGGTTTCACAATGCGGTGTTGCAGATTGCCACCGATTGGGAGCCGGAGAGAATCCTGGCCAAGCTGCATCGGCTGGAAGCGGAATTCGGACGAGATCGCACCCGGACGGTACGCAATGGTCCGCGTCCTCTGGATCTGGATCTGCTGCTGGTGGGCGACAGAATTTTGGAGACACCGCAACTGGTGCTTCCGCATCCGCGCATGACGGAGCGCGCCTTTGTCATGCTGCCGCTGGCGGAGATTGCGCCGGAACTGCGGCATCCTGTGACGCTTCGGTCGGTAGCCGAAGATCTGGCAGCACTGCCAGAATCGGAGCGGCTCGCGTGCATCCGCAAGCCGATGCCGTGGGATGTATCCATGAAAGCTTGATGATTGCGGACTGGCTTCAGCCTGTTCACATTCCTTTCAACGCACTTTGCTAAAAGAGAAACAGAATCACGGATTTCTTGTTGTTTTTCCGGAGGCATGGATGCGACTCTCTACTCTTGCGCGCATGTGCGCGTTCTTCGCTGTACTGGTGGCCTGCCCGCTGCTGCTGCATGCGCAATCGACGGTGGACGGAGCCATCGGCGGCAATGTCTTCGATGCGCAAAATGCGGTGGTGCCCGGAGCGACGGTCAAGGTGTTGAATACCGGCTCGAATGCTGTGCAGACCGCAACGACCGATGCCAGTGGATACTATCGCGTGGTGCGGCTGGCTCCCGGCAACTATACGGTGACGGTGGATGCCAACGGCTTTGACAGCTCACGCACCGAGCATGTGATTGTCGAGGTGGGACGGCTGACCGAAGTGGACCCGCATCTTTCTGTGGGAAGCTCCTCGCAGACGGTGACGGTGAGCGGCGAAGCACCGGTGCTGAATACGAATTCAGCGGACTTCTCGGCCAATATTAACCAGACTTCGATCGACAACCTGCCCATCAATGGCCGCCGCTGGACAAGCTTTGTGCTGCTGACGCCGGGCGCCGCTCTGACAAACCAGTTCGGGCTGATCAGCTTTCGCGGCATTTCCAACGTGATGAACAACAATACCGTCGATGGCATTGATGACAATCAGGCCTTCTTTTCTGTAGAGCGCGGTTATACGCGCATTGGCTACTCGACGACACAGGCTGCCATTCGCGAGTTCCAGGCGAACACCTCAAACTACACGGCGGAGTATGGCGGTGCAGCCGGTGGCGTGGTGAATGCGGTGACGAAGAGCGGAACTAACACGCTGCACGGCTCCGCTTTCTGGTACTACCGCGACAATGACTTTGGCGCAACCAATCCATTCTTCAAGCTGGGCGTTTATAACCCGCTGACCAACTCCGTGGCAGAAGAGCCGCTGAAGCCGAAGGACAAACGCCACCAGTGGGGACTGACGCTGGGTGGTCCGCTGCGCAAGGACAAGTTGTTCTTCTTCTATGCCTATGACCAGCAACAGCGGAATTTTCCCGGTGTGGCTACGGCACAGCCCACGTTCTTCAACATTACCGATCCCACGCAGAATATCTGCGTGAAGGGGGTGAGCGCACAAAGCTGCATGCTCTCCCGCGGGCTGACGCAGACGCAGATCAACGCAGGCGTGCAGTTCCTGAACAGCCTGACCGGCATTGTGCCGCGCGTGGGCGACCAGATCATCAACTTCCCCAAGCTGGACTGGACAATCAACGATCGCAATACGGCAACTATCGAGTACAACCGCATGCGTTGGGACTCGCCCGGCGGCGTGCAGACGAATCCGGTTGTGAATCGTGGCATTTCCAGCTTTGGCAATGATTTTGTGAAGATTGACACGATCAATGCCGTGGAGAATTTCTTCATCAACTCCATGTTGAGCAACCAGGCGCGTTACCAGCACACGCGGGAGTTTGACTACGAAACCCCGCAGAAACCAGCACCAGGCGAGCCACTGACCGGTCCGAATGGATTGCCACCCTCGGTAGCGGTCAACGACGGAGGCATCATTTTTGGCGAGCCGACCTATCTGCCGCGTCCACAGTATCCGCTGGAGACGGAGAACGAATTCTCAGACACGCTGACCTGGGTTCGCGGCAACCAGGTCATCAATGCAGGCATGGACTATCGGCATGTGAATGACATTGCCAACTTCCTGAATGCCGGTGGAGGCTCGTATAACTTTGCCAACATCGCCGACTTCATCACGGAATACACCCGCTCGCTGGGACAGACCACGGCCGGCTGTGATGCGACACGCGATAACAAGCCGGGAAGTTTCCCCTGCTACCAGGATTATCAGCAGGGATTCGGGACTCCATCCTTCAGCCTGAATACGAATGATATTGCTGTCTATGTGCAGGACGACTGGAAGGTGACGCCATTCCTGACGCTGAACCTGGGCATGCGCTACGAATATGAAATGCTTCCCAGCCCGCAGATTCCCAATGCAGCGGTACCGCAGACGGCATCCTTCCCCAGCGACCGAAATAACCTAGGCCCGCGCTTCGGCTTCAACTGGGACCCGTTCAAGACAGGGAAGACCTCTGTGCGCGGTGGCTATGGCATCTTCTATGGGCGCATCCTGAACGGAACGATCTATCAGGCGATTGCCTCCACGGGAACCTCAGCCTCTCAGTTTCTGTATACGCTGAACCCGGTGAACAACGGCACACTGAATCCGAATGCGCTGGTCTATCCGAAGACGATTGCTACCAGCATCACGAATACACTGCCACCGAGCATTCACTTTTTCGATCACAACTTCCGCGCGCCGATGATCCAGCAGGCGGATCTGGCGATTCAGCGCGAGGTGGGATGGAATACTGTGCTCTCGGTCAGCTATCTGATGAGCCTCGGACGGCAGCTGCCGAACTTCGTGGATACCAATATCGCTCCAGCCACTTCAACGCAGACCTACACGATTAACGGTGGCAAATATTCGGGCAAATCCTTCACTGTGCCGCTCTACTCTGCCCGGGTGAATCCAGCCTTCCAGAGCATGACGGATATTGTGAGCAACATCAACAGCAACTACAACGCACTGGTGGTGCAGGCGGAACACCGTCTGGCCAACGGCATTCAATTCCAGGTGAATTACACCTTCTCGAAGGCGCTGGACTACGGGCAGAATCAGACCTCGGGAGCGGATACGAACGATCCCTTTGACCCGTTCACGGTGGCGTACGACTACGGCAAATCGGTGACCAACATTCCGCAGCGTTTCGTGGGGAGTCTGGTGTTGGCACCGACCTTCCACCTGCAGAACCGGCTTCTGGACCAGTTTGCAAACGGGTGGCTGCTCTCGCCCATCTATACCGAACAGTCCGGCCTGCCGTACTCCTATGGAGTGAACGGGACAGATACCAAGGTAAAGACAGTTCCCGGAGCGCATGGCTCGCTGAATGGCTCGGGCGGAGCGAATTATCTGATTCTGGCCGGACGCAATACGCTGGAGCAGCCGCGCATTGAGGATGTGGACCTGCGACTGTCGCGTAGTCTGCTGTTTGCCCAGAAGTATAGGCTGGAGGCGCTGACGGAGGCCTTCAACCTGTTTAACCGCGAGAACTTTACCAGTGTGAACACAACGGCCTATAACGTGACTGGCAATGTGCTGAATTCGGTGGGAAACTTTTCCGTGCCGAACTCAGCCGGCAATACGATCTATCGCGAACGCCAGATCCAGTTTGCGCTGCGTCTGGAATTCTAACCATAATCAGAGCAAAAGCCTGCCGACAGCCCCAGCGGACCGGCAGGCTTTTCGTTTGGGGATGCTCACGCGGAAGCCATCGCGATGCCGCAGCAACTGCGCCTGGATTCGGGTAGAGTAAAGGGAATGTCCCGGAGTCTGTCAGCAGAATGGAAGCAGGAAGCCTCTGCCCTGGTGCGCCTGGCCGTTCCGGTGGTGCTCAGCGAACTGGGGTGGATGGCCCAGGGCGTAGTGGATACCATCATGGTCGGTCGGCTGGGGCCGGATGCCATCGGTGCCGTAGCTCTGGGCAATGCGGTCTTCTACACGCCATCGCTGTTTGGCATTGGTTTGCTGCTGGGTTTGGATACGGCCGTAGCCCAGGCCTTTGGGCGCGGAGACCACGATGATTGCCATCGCTGGCTGGCACAGGGCATCTATCTGGCTTTGGCAGTAGCTCCTGCGCTGATGCTGTTGCTGGTTCTGGCCAGCTTCGGGTATGCCCGGTTTGGCATTGCGCCAGAGGTAGCACAGCCCGCTGCGGCCTATCTGCGGGTGCTGATCCTGAGCCTTCCGCCATTGCTGCTCTATGCCGCCGCCCGGCGATATCTGCAGGGCGTGGGTCAGGTGAAGGTAATCACCGTGACCTATGTGCTTGCAAACCTGCTGAACTGGGCAGGGAACTGGCTGCTGATCTACGGACATTGGGGCTTCCCGGCAATGGGCGTTCGCGGTTCGGCGCTGTCCACAGTGCTGGCGCGGCTGTCTATGGCGCTCTCCCTTCTGTTCTTTGCCTGGCGGTATGAGCGACAGCGCGGACATCCGCTCTTTCATCACTGGGCTGCTCCACAGTGGGAGCGCATTCGGTCGCTCATCCAGCTTGGATTGCCGGCAGCCGGCCAGATTACGCTCGAAGTGGGCGCGTGGAATACGGCCACGCTCGCCGCTGGATGGGTAAACCCGATTGCACTGGCAACGCATCAGATTGCGCTGAACTACGCCAGCATTACCTATATGGTGCCGCTGGGGATATCTTCGGCGGCAGCCGTGAGCGTAGGCCATGCCATCGGCGCGCGGCGGTTTGCCTCGGCTCGTCGTGCGGGCTGGATCTCCCTGGGGTTGGGCGTGGCATTTATGGTCCTGGCCGGAGTGTTTTTCCTGCTGCTGCCGCGACCTCTCATTGAACTGTATACACACGACCCGCAGGTACTCGCGCTGGGCCCCTCACTTCTGTGGATAGCCGCAGCCTTTCAGGTCTTTGACGGAATCCAGACAATCTGCACCGGCTCACTGCGCGGACTGGGGGAGACGCGAGTACCGATGGTTGCCAACTTTGTAGGCTACTGGCTTCTGGGTCTGCCCCTTGGACTAGTGCTCTGCTTTGTCTTTCACTGGGGCATCCATGGCATCTGGACCGGATTGACGCTGGCACTGGTGGTAATTTCGCTGACGCTGCTGCTGCGTTGGAGCAGGGAAGCGCGAAGGCTAGCCTGAGAGTTCCAGCCGGTCAGCAAAAAAGTGATTTTCTGCTTGCATCTGCTGTCGTTTGGGTGTTTACTGGGTCACAATTCCGTCGCGCACTCCAGCCTGCGCTCTTCCTGACGGAGTTCCAAGTCGAGGTGTCCCATGGTCACTCGCACCCAGCCTTTTCGAAATCTCCTGGTTCCCATTCTGCCCCTGCTCCTTCTGGCGGGCAGATACTTCCTTGCGCCCGCAGCCCATGCAGCCGCCACATCCTCTGCGTGGTCCTCGGCCACCTATTCCGGAGAGCCGCGCTTCGAGCACAGCTTTACCGTGCCGTTTGAGTACTCGAAGGACCATATCTTCCTGACCCTGACGGTGAATGGCCGTCCTGGACTGGTCTTTCTCTTCGATACCGGCTCAAGCGTCAATATTCTGGACCTGAATACCTCCCAGCAGCTTGGGATTCATCCGGTGATGGTGGAAAAGCAACGCGGCATGGGCTACGGTAGCGGCAAAGTGCGCATTGCCGCCGCACAAAACCTGGACGCACGGATTGGCGTGCTGCCGGTGGCCAGTTCGATGACGATCATTGACCTGCACAACCTGGAACTTCTGAATGTGCATCATCTGGATGGCATCCTCGGACTGCCCGTTTTGCACCAATTCATTGTGGAGATTGACTTTGCTGACCGGATGATGACCTTCTATCCTCGCCATGGATTCACCTATCACGGCAATGGGGAAGTTCTCGACGTCTCCATGCAGGGCGATTCCGTGGCAATTCCAGTGGAACTGGCAACCAGCCGCAATGGGCAGCGCAGCGCCTTACTGGATCTCGATACAGGCAGTGATGCCACGGTGATGTTGTATGAGAGCTTCATCCAGCGGACGCATATCACCGATTCGGACCGGCACGGCGCGTTGCCCCTGATTCCGGCCGAGGCTTACGGCATTGGGGGACTTTTCGACCTGCAGTCGGTGGTGGTGCCGTTCTGCCTGATCGGCCACACCGAGATGCAGCAACTGCCCGTTTTCCTGATGCACTCGACCCCGTCATTCTCGGATCGCCGCCGGACCGATGGCGTGGTGGGAACAAATATCCTGGCGCTGTTCCGTCGCGTGGTCTTTGATGCGCCCCATGGACGGGTGGTGCTGGAACGCCGCACCGACCTGAACCTGGCACCAGACAACTCAGAGGACGCAAAAGGCGTGGGATCAATCTGGATTGAACCCTGAGGTTGTGTGCTCGCGTGAGCGTGCCGCGCGACTCGGCTTGATGCAGCCATCCGGTAACAAGTCGATCCATCATGTCTGATAACAGATATTCTGTAATAAACAGCCGGAAGAAAATCTCTCCTGCTGCATGCCCGAGTCCATCTGCTTTCCATCTGAATCCTGCGCTTGAATTTGTGCGCCTATCCTGCTGTCCAATAGCAACTTGCCGGGGCCAGAATTGCTACCGGCGCAATAGACTTGCTACTTCCGCGCTTGTTCCTGCTCCCGGATTCGCTGCTCGACGTTTCTTTGCGCCTCGCGGATCAACGCCTGGTATCCCTCGGGGTCAATCCAGACTCGCTGCCCCTCGATCGGCAGGCGTTCCAGCTTGGCCTGCATACCGAAGTAGCTGCCATGTGCACCCAGAAATACCTGGCACGGCAACTCGTGCAGTGTCCGGAAGGTGGAGGCAAAGTCCGCGGCAATGCCCGGATAGGAGGCAGGATACCCAGGCGTGGCCACCAGACGGTAGGAGTCAAGCGGCGCATAGCCTCCAACGATGACCACCGGCTCGGGGCGGCCTGCGATTCGAGTGATCATGGTCCAGGTGGTGCATCCCCGCGAATGTCCCGCTGTTTTGTGGGCCACGAGCGTTACCCCGCCGAGATGCACGGATTCCCCATCGTGCAGGATGGAATCAACATGGACCGGCGCATACGGTAACAGTCCCGGACCACCGAAGTCATGCGCGTCGCCGGATTCCACCGCCTGTGCATCGCCATCCATGACCATAAGCCTGGCTCCGGTCTCACGCACCACCCTGGCTGCACCTGCTGCGTGGTCATAATGCGGCTGACTGAGCAGTAGAATGCGGGTATCCTTCCAGTGAAAGCCGAGCTCGCGCACACTTGCCCGGATCTGCCCTGGCGAGCTTGCGAGATTGGCATTGATGAGGATGTTGCCCTTAGGAGTGACCACCAGATAGGCTGCCAAGTCGCGACTGCCGACGTAGTAGAGATTGTCGCCAATCGCAAAAGGCTTCTGCGCTGCGGTCCAGTCAGCGGGTACAGCCGCCCTGCCAGGAACTCCCGTGAGCATACTGAGTAAGACAACAAGTCCGATAACGCGAACAACCCTGTTACATCTTGTATTTGCCCATATCTTCATCGTTCAAGCCCTCCAACCATCGCTTGAGGTGCTCGGTGCCTACACTGCCTTCCCCGCTCTGCGCTTGCAGCCTTGCCTGCTCGAGAAGGGCTTTCGAAACGTAAATCGGGCAGTCCATACGCAATGCCAAGGCGATGGCATCAGAGGGTCTGGCGTCGAGCGTGACCCAGTCCCCATCCTGACGCATCCACAGAACCGAGTAAAACGTGTCGTCTTTAAGTTCTGTAATGACTATCTTTTCCAGTTGTGCATCCATGCTTTGCATGAGCTTTTTCAGTAAATCATGCGTTAACGGACGCGGAGGCTGTACCTTTTCGATTTCGACGGCGATGGCGTTAGCCTCGTAGATGCCAACCCAGATGGGAAGAACGATCTCGGAAGCCACATCCTTGAGGATGACGATGGGCATGTTGGTGTTGGGATCCATCATGAGCCCGCGAATGCGCATCTCGATATCCATAGCACTTCCCTCCTCTCGTTTGCCGTACCCTGGCTACTGGACAGCCTCACCGGCCAGGCTGTTTGGGAATGTCCGGGTAATACGAACTTTCTGGTAGCTGCCTGGAGCGGGTGCGATGGGATGCGCCCAGGTAAAGTTGACAGGCTTGTTCTGAGAACTGCGTCCAGACACCTGTTCGCGGGCGCTCTGATAGCCCTCAACCATCACTTCCACAACCTCTCCTATATGCCTCTCATAATTAATTCTTTGAATTTCCTTTTGACGGTCCAGCAGGATCTGGAGCCTCTTGGATTTCTCCTCTTCGGGAAGCGAGTCAATCATGACCAGAGCAGGCGTATTTGGCCGAGCCGAGTACTTGAAGGCGAAGACGGCATCATATTGAACTTCGTCCAGCAGGGTGATGGTTTCTTCAAACTCCTGCGGCGTTTCCCCGGGAAAACCCACAATGATGTCGGTGGAAAGGGAGATGGGGCGACGCGCAGCTTTGATCCAGGAAATTCGCTCCAGATACCAGTCGCGCGTGTATTCCCGAGCCATCTGCCGGAGAACGCGCGTGGAGCCGGACTGCACCGGCAGGTGAACGTGGTCGCAGAGTGTGGGCACGGCGTCAATCACCTCGACAATATCCTTGGTGAAGTCCCGTGGATGGCTTGTGGTAAAGCGAACGCGACGGATACCGGGGACCTGGCCGACAGCAGCTAATAGCTCTGCAAAGCTTTTCTTTCCGGACGGATCGCGGTAACTATTCACGTTCTGCCCGAGGAGTTGAATCTCGGTGTAGCCCATGTCGGCTATGCGACGAGCTTCCTCCAGTACGGACTCCGCGCTTCGGCTGCGCTCCTTGCCACGCGTATAGGGGACGACGCAGTAGGCGCAGAACTTATCGCATCCTTCGATGATGGTGATGTAGGCGCGGTAGGGGTTCTTACGAGCGGTAAAGTCGGTTTCGAAGGTCTCCTCGGTCTGGCGGTCATCCAGGCCTGTGACGCGGTGCTCGCCGGCCTCCATGCGCTGAAGCAGTTCCGGCAGGCGGCGATAGGAGGCAGAACCGGCAACGAGCGAGACGTAGGGGGCGCGCTCGAAGATTTTTTCGCCCTCTTGCTGGGCGACGCAGCCAAGGACGCCGAAGCGCTTCCCTGCCCGTGCGAATTTCTTGTAGTCATTGAGGCGATGGAAGACCTTCTGCTCCGCCTTGTCGCGGATGGAGCAGGTGTTATAGAGGAGCAGGTCGGCTGCCTCCTCGTTGTCCACCTGTTGATAGCCCTGCTGCTCCAGAGTGCCAATGACCTTCTCCGAGTCATGGGCATTCATCTGGCAGCCGAATGTTTCCAGGTAAAAAGTCTTGCCACTCACTTGAGTAGTTTAGCGCAAGGCCAGCCTGACGATTCCGGCGTCTGTGGCAGAGGAAGCCTGTGGATTCGATTGCACTGGAAATGACTGCCAAAGAGTGGCTGCTGAGAGCAGGTTCGGGGATCGTTCAGGAGGTGTGCAGGAAGGCCAGTAGCGCCTCCATCTGCGGCTCGGTGAAGCGGCCGGAAAAGCTGGGCATCTTATTCTTTCCGTTGAGTACGATGCGGCGCACTTCCAGATCAGTGGCCGGCGCGCCATCCGGCAGCGCGCCGCGGGTGAGCGCTCCGCGAATATCCGGGGGAGCCGGCTTCAGGTTCAGATCGTTTTCCAGGTGGCAGTGGGCACATCGCTCATTGAAGAGCATCTGGCCTTCCGCCTGCTGGGCGGTGAGCGGAGACTGTTTGTGGCAACCGACGGCTGCAGCCGTGATTCCGAGCACGAGAGTTGCCATCAAGCCCGCCTTTGCCCACTGCTTCTGTCTTTGCCTCATGGTAACCATTGTACGCAGCGGCACAGCCGGCATGGCAAAGCGAGACTGGGCGCGAAAACGATATGATGAGCGAGGAGAATCTGCATGTCCCCAGTTGATCCCACTCCTGAGCCGCAAGCCGGAAACGATTTGCACGAGCGAAATCGGGATGGCCAGCCACCGGCGCATCCGCTGGAACCGCTGAGTCACGGACTGCGCAATCGCTGCTTTGGCTGCGGCGAAGACAATCCGCAGGGGTTGCATCTGGCCTTTTCCGTGGAGCCGGATGGCACGGTGCAGGCCAAGGCATTGATTGGCAGCAATTATGAGGGACCGCCGGGACATCTGCATGGTGGCATCATCGCGACTCTGCTGGATGAGACGATGAGCAAGGCCAATCGCGCGCGTGGTGAAATTGCCCTGACCCGTCAGTTACAGGTCGAGTACCTGCACCCGATTCCCTCCACGGCTCCAATCTGGTTGCGTGGCCACGTGGAGAAGCAGGACGGCAGGAAGCTGTGGACACGCGCCTCGATCCTGAATGCTGCAGGCAAGGAACTGGCCACGGGCAGCGGATTTTTTCTCTCTGTAATGAAGGCGCCCTGAGGGCTGAGCGCTGGCGCATACAGTGAGCAGAAAAAGAAAGAGCCGGACCCCGGGGTTCGGCTCTTCGCTTTCAGTGGGCGCAATTCAGAATACCGGGCGGGCTGGGACTATGGGGTGGGGGGCTTGGGCGGGGTACGCTTGCGCCGCTTGACCGGCGGAGCAGAGCTGGGGGCTCCGCGGTGCTTGCCGTTGCCACGCTTACTGTTGCTTTCCACCACAGCACGCATCCAGTAGTTTCCCTGCGCGTCGACTTCAATGCCATGGACTTCGCGCTCGAAACCCGGGAAGCGCTTGCCAAACTCCTCAAGAGCAAGGATGAGGCGAATTACGGGGCTGTCGATCTCACCGAGGCGTTCGCCCGGCATACAGACGGGAATGCCTGGCGGATAGGGCACGAGCATGACGCCGGCCACGCGATTGGCCATCTCGGAGAAACGGATCTTTTCCGTGCCGTTGCGCAGAAGCTTCTGGTAGGTTTGTGCCGGGGTAAGCACCTGGACCTCCTCCACCTCGCAGGCCTCGGATTCCAGAGCGGTCAGCCGCAGTTCGACCATGGCGGCATGCATTTCGTCGCTCAGCTCCTTGAGGGTGACGTTGCCGTAGCGCTGAGGATAGCGAGCAACAAGCTCGGGGAGCGCTTCGTTGAGCGGCGCCTCGTTGTCATACAGGCGCTTGAACTCGAAGAGATTTTCCAGCAAGCTACCCCATTTGCCCTTGCTGGTGCCCACCGAGAAGAGCACGAGCACGGTATAGTCGCCGGTACGAGCAATCTCCACACGACGCGCATCGAGAAATTCGGTCAGGATGGCTGCGGGGATGCCCGAATCAGCAACCTTGCCCTGGGCGTTCACGCCCGGCATCAGGATGGTGACCTTGGTGGGGTCCAGCATGCAATAGTCGTCGGCCACGTCCTCATCCTGGAAGCCGTGCCACTCCTCGCCGGGTTTCAGCGTCCAGCAGCGGGAATGGGTGGCCAGCACACCGTCGGGCGCATCCTCAAAGTCGTAGATCTGGCCGTCGGTCGGATCCTGCACGCGATCTGGCTGGTAGAGATCGAAAAACCATCCGTCTCCATCCTCCTGGCGGCGCAAACGATGCTTGATGGAAGACATGGCCTTGCGGAAGCTGATGGCATCACTGATCGTCTCCTCCATCAGCGTCTGTCCGGCAGGCTCGTCCATCATGGCTGCTGCCACGTCGAGCGAGGCAATCAGTGGATAAAAGGGCGAGGTGGTGCCATGCATCATGAACGACTCATTGAACTGGTCGAAGTCGATAGGCGCGCGCGGACTAAGCTTGAGATGCACCATGGATGCCATGGAAAAGGCCGCCAGCATCTTGTGCGTGGACTGCACAGCAAAGAGCAGCGGGCGCTCGGGCATGTCATCGGGAACGTCCATGGCAAAGCGTCCGCGATAGATGGGATGAAACTTGGCGTAGGCATACCAGGCTTCATCAAAGTGAATACGCGGCACGCTGGGAGAAAGCGCGGTAACCACCTTGTTCACGTCGTAGCAAAGGCCGTCATAGGTGGAGTTGGTGACAACGGCGTAGCTGGGCTCGCGACTGTTGGCACCAGCAGCGAAGGGACTCTTGTCGATCAGCTCACGAATGGCCTCCGGGCTGAATCGCTTGAGCGGTACCAGACCGATCATGCCGTAGCCATTGCGGGTGGGCGTGACGTATACGGGCCGGGCGCCGGTGACAGTGAGCGAGTGGCAGATGGACTTGTGACAGTTGGCGTCGGCAATGACAATATCGTCCTGCGCGATGACGCCGTGACCGACAATCTGATTTGAGGTGGACGAGCCGCCCAGCACATAAAAGGTCCAGTCGGCACCGAAGATACGCGCGGCATTGCGCTCCGATTCCCCGGGTGGTCCGACGTGATCGAGCCACGAGCCCAGCGGCGAGGTGGAGATGCCGAGGTCAGAACGCATGATGTTCTCACCGAAGAACTGATGAAACTCCATGCCAACCGGATGCTTGAGAAAGGCCACACCGCCCATGTGCCCTGGCGCGTCCCAGCTATAGGCACCCTGATCGTTGTACTTTTTCAGTTCACGGAAGTAAGGCGGCAAAAGCTGCTCGTGGTAGCGCTCGACGGCAAAGTCAACACGGCTGGCGATGAAGGCCGGTGTGTCTCCAAAAAGGTGAATGTACTCGTGGACCTGCTTGACGACCTCAAGCGGCAGCTCGCTGACGAGTGTGCGGTCGGCGATGAGGAAGATGGGCAGCTTTTTGTTGCGATGGCGAACGGCACGAATGATGCGCAGAGCGGCGCGCTCGTCGAACTGATGCTCCCCGGCAAGATCCCAGTCCAGCAGAATGGCCGACGATGATGGATCGGATTTGACCAGCGACAGTCCGTCTTCCGGCGTCGAGGTGCGCACCACTTCATAGCCTTCCTTGCTGATTGCATCCACCAGTCGTTCCATCGCGCGATCCGAGACGGAATCCGTGCCGCCCACCTCGCTTGCAATCAGCAAAACCCAACGTCCTTCGTCCATTTCACCTCACAGTTCCTCAGACATCCTACAACCAAAAAGTGGGCATTTCGGGTAGCGTGGATCATGATCTGGAAAAATTCACAGATTCGCATGCGGAGGCGCGTCGGCAGGGCAGTTTGCCACAAAGGCATGCTGGCGCTTCCATGGGACGAAAACCACTGCCGGGCAGGAAGGAAAATCGCTGATAAACTGAAGTTGCAACAGCGGCGAGAAGGCGGGAATTTCCCACTTGAACGCGAAATTCCCGAAAAGAAGGAAAGACCATGAGCAAAGAAAATGGAAACCACCTGCAGAGCGGACTGCGCCTGAAGGTTGGTCTGGCAGAGATGCTGAAGGGTGGCGTCATTATGGACGTCATGAACGTGGAGCAGGCCCGGATTGCCGAAGAGGCCGGAGCCGTGGCCGTGATGGCTCTGGAGCGGGTTCCGGCGATGATTCGCGCCGAGGGGGGCGTAGCGCGAATGGCCAACCCCAAACTGATCAAGGAGATCATGGGTGCGGTGACGATTCCGGTGATGGCCAAGGCGCGCATCGGCCACTTTGCCGAAGCGCAGGTGCTCCAGCACCTGGGCGTGGACTTTATCGACGAAAGCGAAGTGCTGACGCCTGCCGACGAAGCTCACCACATCGACAAGCACGCTTTTACCACGCCTTTTGTCTGCGGGGCACGCAACCTGGGCGAAGCTCTGCGCCGCATTGCCGAGGGCGCGGCGATGATCCGCACCAAGGGTGAAGCAGGCACCGGCGACGTGGTGCACGCTGTGCAGCATATGCGGCAAATCACCAAAGAGCTGCGCCAGGTAACGGTGGCGCGCGAAGAGGAACTCTACCACATGGCCAAGGAGCACGGTGCACCGTATGAACTGGTTCGGCTGGTGGCCAAAACCGGTAAGCTGCCTGTGCCGAACTTCTCCGCGGGCGGCATTGCCACACCGGCCGATGCGGCGCTGATGATGCAGCTTGGCGCAGAGACTGTCTTTGTGGGCTCGGGCATCTTTATGAAGGAGCGCGCCACGCCACTGGACGTAGAGCACAATGCGAAGGAACGCGAAGAAGCCGTCTCCCGCGCACGCGCCATCGTGATTGCTACAACACATTTCAACGATCCCAAGATCGTGGCCGAGGCCAGCGAACAGGTGACCGGCACAATGAAGGGACTGGCCGCCGCCGCCATTGAAGAGCGCGACCAATTGCAGACACGCGGCTGGTAGACGCCACACAGGCTGGAAACCGGCCACAGACTGCAACCGCCGGCAAACGAAATCAGGAATCCGGAGGCGCACAGCGTCTCCGGATTCCTGTCTTTTCCCAGGCAACCGGAAAATTATCCAGAGGCAAAGGGGGAGCAATGACAGGCAAGGCAACAACAATCGGTGTGTTGGCCGTGCAGGGCGATTACGAGGCGCACAGCGCAGCCTTTGCCGAACTGGGCATGGCCACCTGCCCGGTGAAGACGGTCGAGGACCTGGCCGGGGTGACAGCTTTGGTAATGCCGGGCGGCGAATCCACGGCAATGCTGCGCCTGCTCAAGCGCAGCGGTCTGGATGCATCACTCCGGGAGTTTGTGCGGAAGCAGCCGGTCTTTGCCACCTGTGCCGGTTGCATTTTGCTGGCGCGCCAGGTGCTGCATCCCGAGCAGGAGAGCTTTGCAGCACTGGACGTGACGGTGGAACGCAACGCCTACGGACGACAGAATGAATCCGCGATTTGTATGGTGGAGACCACACTGCCCGGCGGTGATCTGGAGGCTGTCTTTATCCGCGCACCCCGAATCCAGCAGATGGGACCGAGCGTGGAAGCGCTGGCCTGGCGCGATGGATTTCCTGTGCTGGTGCGACAGGGAGGGATCCTGGCGGCCACCTTTCATCCGGAACTGGCATCTGACCGACGGATACATCAATTGTTTCTGCAGATGGTGGAAACCAATCTGCAGCAAAACACGTCCAACTTCAGGGCGTAGTCTGTTTCTGGCATCCTACAGGCTTCGCCGGTGCAACACGGATTTTGTGTGCCGATATTGCCAACCGGATCCACGGCAGTTTCGCAGATTTGGATGTGGTCACAGCCAGTGGCAGCAAAAGTGCGGCCGCAGCGTGCTGGCAGCCTGAATCCGTTGTAATCTCACAGTACGAGGCAATCTTCCCATGCCTGCCACCTTTGTTCCCCATCCCGTGGAAACCGTCCGCAAGGACACCGGCATAGGCGGCAAGCCGCCGGTGGATCGCAGGCCGACTGGCGGCGGCGGCAGTGGCGACGACGATGCTTGGCGCCGCTCCGGGCGCATGGGCCCCAGAGAACTGCTGAAGCGCGTGCGCACCGTGCTGGTCTTCGCGCTTGCAGGCGATATGATGTTTTTTCTCTCGCTTGCAGTCATGTTCTACGCCCACCAGAATTCGGGACACTTTGATCCGCGCACCAACGACTTTATCGGAGACTGGCATCCGATTCGAATTCCACCTGTACTGTTTCTGAATACGGCAGTGCTGCTGCTGAGCAGCCTGACGATGGAAGTAGCACGACGACGTATCTTTCACGAGCTGGACGTAGTGGAGGAGTGGCTGGGACTGGGCAAGCCGGCGCTGCGCCGAAGCTGGCCATGGCTGGCAGCAACGGCACTGCTGGGCGGCCTGTTCCTTGCCGGACAGTTCGATGCCTGGCGACAGATGGCCGCGCAGGGTTTTGCCTTTGATCAGTGGGCTACGCCAGCCAGCTACTTTTTTTACATCATTACCGGCTTCCACGCCGTCCACCTGCTGCTCGGGCTACTGTTTCTCAGCTCCGGTCTGGTCTTCCTGCCGCTGCTGCGGCGTGTGGATTATCGGCAGATTACTGTGGACGGAATCGGTTGGTACTGGCACACGATGGGCCTGGCCTGGATCCTGCTCTTCGTCATGCTGATGCTTTCCTGATCTCGCTGCCAAATCGCAAGCCAGACGCTACCGAGCATTCCATTCCTGAATGGGTGAGCAAACGGAAACGCAGGGATTCCGTGACGAAACGATCAGTGGCTGACCGAGGCAGCCGTGCGACCGAACCAGTGGCGCATTCGCTCGGTAAAGGTGGGCACGGGAGGACAGGCGAGGTATATCTCGCGATTGCACCGCTTCAGCATCTCAATGGCTGCCAACGTGGGCTGCGGCTGGAAACTCTCTGACCGGGCCGTCATGCACTGCAGGGTCAGTTCATCGGTCAGGTATTCGATGGCGTGGGCGAGCTTCTCAATGGCTCTTCCCTGCTCCGGCGAAATACGACGGACACGACGGGAAGGCATCAACTGGATCCGCGACCGGGAGCCGGAAACGCTGCGAAGGGAGCAGGCGGGTGCAAAGGCGGGGGATTCGGCTGCAGTCTGCGTCATGAAATGTATCCTCACCCTCTTCATCGACGGCAGGAAAAGAAAATGCAGATCACCAAAGTAACGGTTCCTCAGTTGGAATGCCCCTGCCTTCCGAGGTCCATTCCGGGAAACTCCGCTGTTGGGTCGGTCGCCGGGCGGGGATTCTTCGGGTGCCGATTCGGTCCGGGCTGCCGATTGCGGAGCCCCAGAGTTTCAGCCTGCTGCAACGAACGGTTGAGGTTAGCTTGACGCATCGCGGCTGAAAACCTAAGCTCAAAGCAGGGCTTTGCCGCCAGGCAACTTGCACTGACTTTGCGTCCTGCTGAGAGAGTGATGAAGATTCCTTATATCTGGCAGTACATTCCGCTCCTGATCCAGATTCTTGCGGCCACGGGCCTTGGATTGGGCATGATCGCAGGGTCATGGTTCATTGGAAGACACCGTAACAGCAAGACCAAGCTGAGCATGTATGAGTGCGGCATTGAGCCGGTAGGCGATGCGCGCGGTCGCTTCAGCGTGCGGTTTTACATGGTCGCAATGCTGTTCATCCTGTTCGATGTGGAAGTGGTCTTTCTGATGCCCTGGGCGGTGATCTATCGTCAGCTTCCACAGCTGACTGGCAGCCGCCTTTTTGGTTTCTGGGAGATGCTGGTCTACCTCGGTTTTGTGGCCGTGGGTCTGTTTTATATCGTTCGGAAGGGCATTCTGGACTGGTCCCGCGACAAAGGGGATCTGTAACGCGTTCGTTTGTCCGGGTTTCGTTGATTTCGAGCAGCATGACGAAGACACCCGGAAGGAAGATTGCGGTCGGAGGTAGCGACCCGAGAGGAAGGCCGGAGGCAGCGGCCTGAGACTGAGGATGGTGCAACGATGAGCACGACACTGCACGGCAAGGATGCCGTGCTGGCAGAGATGAGCCAGCATCCGGCACTGGCAGCCTTGATGGCCGAGATGTCTGAGGCGCTGGTAGATGCCCGCTGGGATCGCGATGAATTGACGCTGACGGTTGCCCCAGAGCAGATCGTGGCGGTTGGCCAGCGAATGAAGCAGGCTGGATATGTATTTCTGGAAGATCTGACCGCCGTGGATTGGTACCCGGCCATGGTGCCGCGATTTCAGGTGAGCTATCACCTGCTTTCCCATGCCCGCAAGGAGCGTATCCGGCTGCGCGTGCTGCTGCCGCATGACAACCCGAAAGTGACGACGATCACAGGCGTCTGGCCGGCTGCCAATTACTATGAGCGGGAGGTCTTCGACCTGTTTGGCATTTCATTTGAAGGACATCCGAACATGCGGCGCATCCTGATGCCTGACGAATGGGTTGGCCATCCGCTGCGCAAGGATTATCCGGTGGAAGGCTATCGCTAGCCCGCAGCAGCAGCAGGACTGGCGTTGGTTCTGAGTGGTGGAAGATGCGGGAAGCAACAGGCTTGACCAAAGGGTAGGAGAGCAGCAGATGAGCCAGTGGACGGAGACACCGATTCTGGAAGTGCCGGTGGCGGAAGGCGCAAAAGACCAGACGATGGTGCTCAACATGGGACCGCAGCATCCATCGACGCATGGTGTGCTGCGTCTGGTGCTGGAGATTGACGGCGAGATTGTGGTTAGGCTGTATCCGGAGATCGGATACCTGCATACGGGCATTGAAAAGACCTGTGAGGCCAAGTTTTATCACCAGGTGGTGCCGCTGACCGACCGCATCGACTACCTGAGCCCGATGCACAACAACCTGTGCTACTGCCTTGCAGTGGAAAAACTTCTGGAGTTGCCGATTCCGGAGAAAGCGCAGTGGATGCGCGTGCTGCTGTCGGAACTGACGCGGCTGAACTCGCATTTGGTGTGGCTGGGAACGCATGCGATGGACATCGGTGCGCTGACGGTCTTCCTGTATACCTTCCGCGAGCGGGAGGAGATTCTGCGCCTGTTTGAATATGTGGCAGGACAGCGGATGATGACCAGCTACATTCGCATTGGTGGACTTTCCATGGAGCCGCCGATCGACTTCTTCGAGCGCGTGCAGGCCTTTATCCGCACCTTCCCGGAAAAGATTGATGAATATTCAAACCTGCTGACAGGCAATCCGATCTTCATGAACCGGCTGCAGAATGTGGGTCACCTCAGCGCCGAGGATGCGATTGCGCTGGGCGTGACCGGCCCCCCTCTGCGAGCCTCCGGCGTGGACTTTGACCTGCGGCGAGACATGCCCTACTCCGGGTATGAGAAGTTTCAGTTTCAGGTTCCGGTTTCGCAGCGCTGCGATGTGTGGGGCCGATATGAGGTGCGTCTGCAGGAGATGCGTGAGTCCACGAAGATCATCCAGCAGGCGCTGGACGGGATGCCGGAGGGCGAAATCAAGGCCGAGGCTCCGAAGATCGTGCTGCCGGACCGGGAAAAGATGAAGACGCAGATGGAGTCATTGATCCATCACTTCAAGATTGTGACGGAAGGGTTCACGGTTCCATCGGGCGAGGTCTACCAGGGGATTGAATCCTCCCGGGGGCAGATGGGCTATTACGTGGTCTCCGATGGCACGGCCAAGCCCTATCGCGTCCACATGCGGAATCCTTCGTTTGCCTCGCTGCAGGCGCTGGAGACGATGTGCCGCGGACGCCTGCTGGCCGATGTGGTGGCGGTGATTGGTTCGATTGACGTGGTGCTGGGCGAGATTGACAGGTAAGCGATGGAGACGATGACGGCGCGAAGCCAGGGAGAGAACCGGATCGGCGAGGACCATGCGCGCGAGCTTTGGGTTTCGCTGGCTTCCCTGCTGCGCAGCTACACGGCGGCCTACGGTCTGCATGGCAGTCGGCAGGCGACGGTGGAGCTGGGGGATGCGATGATCCGCGTGCGATGCGGCGAGCGATGGCTGGAGCTAGAGCGAAAGGCAGACCGGCTTGTGGGGCAAATGCAGGATGGTCGGCGCTTTCACCTGCGATGGAGTGAGGATGGAGATTTGTGGACGGAGACCGGAGTGGGTTTGCCCATGGATTTGCAGGCTGAGGAATGGTCACGGGAGCTGGTGGCATGAGTGCTGAAGCAATGACGCTGTTTTCGACGGAGCTGGCTGCACGCTTCGACGCGCTGGTGGAGCGGTATCCGGTACGTCGTTCCGCGCTGATACCGATGCTGCTCTATGCGCAGGATGAGATTGGCTATCTTTCCGATGCGGTGATTGAGGAAGTGGCACGTCGGATCGGGATCACCCCGCTGGATGTGCGCAATGTGGCCACCTACTACTCGATGCTCCGCTTCAAGCCGGCGGGAAAGTTCAATGTGCAGGTATGCACCAATATCAGTTGCATGCTACGCGGCGGCTACAAAATCTTTGAGCGCTTCCAGGAGCGACTGGGCATTGGCCACAAGGGCGTAACGGCCGACGGACTCTTTTCGCTCGAAGAGGTGGAGTGCATTGGAGCCTGTTGCTGGGCGCCTGCCGTTCAGGTGAACTACGACTTTCACGATGAGCTGACCGAAGAACAGGTGGACGCGATTCTGGACGAGTACCGCTCGCGTTCCCAGAAGGCAGGGAGCCGCTGATGCCACGCCTTGTATCCCATCCGGATGAAGTGAAGATTGTGACGCGCCGCTTTGGCATGGGGGCGTCGAAGATTGACCGTTACCTGGAGCTGGATGGCTATGCGTCGGCGCGTAAAGCTCTGGCGGAGGGCTCGGACTGGATTATCAATGAGATGAAGGCATCCGGCCTGCGCGGACGCGGCGGAGCCGGATTCCCGACCGGGATGAAGTGGTCGTTTGTCCCCAAGCAGTCCGCCAAGCCGAAGTATGTGCTGGTGAACGGCGACGAAAGCGAGCCGGGAACCTGCAAAGATCATCTGATCTTTCTGCACGATCCGCATGCGGTGATTGAAGGGACGATCATCGCCGGTCTGGCAATCGGGGCAAAGATGGGCTTCATCTATCTGCGCGGCGAGTATCGTTACCTGATCGAGAATGTGGAGCGGGCTGTGGCCGAAGCCTATGAGCGCGGTTTTCTGGGCAGGAATATCTTCGGCAGCGAGACCGAGTTTCAGGTGATTGTTCAGTCCGGAGCCGGGGCCTATGAGGTTGGTGAGGAGTCGGCGCTGATGGAGTCGCTGGAAGGCAAGCGCGGTGTGCCCCGCATCAAGCCACCGTTCCCGGCCGTTGTTGGACTTTACGGTGGGCCAACCGTGATCAACAACGCCGAGACGATTGCCACGGTTCCGCATGTGCTGGCCATGGGTGGCGCGGCCTATGCAGCGGTGGGCTCGGAGCGCAACGGCGGAACGCGACTGTTTGGACTGAGCGGCCACATTGCCCGTCCGGGCGTCTATGAACTGCCAATGGGATACAGCCTGCGCAAGATGATCTATGAAGTGGGTGGAGGAGTGCGCGGCGGACGGAAGCTGAAGGCCGTGGTGCCGGGCGGCTCTTCAACGCCGGTACTGCTGCCGGAAGAGATTGACATTGGCATGGATTTTGACCAGGTGGGCAAGGCCGGATCGATGCTGGGCTCTGGCGGCGTAGTGGTGATCGATGACCAGACCTGCATGGTGGAATTTGCCCTGCGAACGATCCAGTTCTATCAGCATGAGAGCTGTGGCTGGTGTATTCCCTGCCGCGAGGGTACGGACTGGCTGAAGAAGTCTCTGACGCGCTTCCATGCCGGGTTTGGCACGGAAAAGGATATCGACAATATCCAGTATCTGGCGGAAAACATGATGGGACGCACCTTCTGCCCGCTGGGCGATGCTGCGGCCATGCCGACGCTGGGATTTGTGAAGAAGTTCCGTAAGGAGTTTGAGGATCATCTGCATGGGAAACCATGCCCGTATGCGCATCATCCTGAAGTTGAGCTTGTATAGGGACGGAAACGTAACTTTCGTGAAAAGAGCGATTGCATGGCGGATGTAACTTTTACAGTGGATGGGAAAAAGCTGACGGCTCCGGCAGGAACCCTGCTGATTGAAGCCTGTCGCAAGGCCGGGATTGAGATTCCCGCCTTCTGCTATTATCCCGGATTGAGCCTGCAGGCGGCCTGCCGCATGTGTGTCGTGCGCCAGGAGAAGGTGCCCAAACTGCAGACGGCCTGCACGACGCCGGTGGCCGAAGGACAGGTCTTCATCACCGATTCGCCGGAGATTGCGCAGGCGCGCAAGGCGACGCTGCAACTGTTGCTGGGCAACCATCCGCTGGACTGTCCGGTTTGCGATGCCGGTGGCGAGTGCGAACTGCAGGACATGACCTTCAAATACGGGGCTGGCGAAAGTCTGTATGCTGAGGCCAAGCAGCATCGCGAGGAGCAGCAGTGGTCGCCGGTGGTCTACTTTGACCGTCCGCGCTGCATCCTGTGCTATCGCTGCGTGCGCATGTGCGGGGAAGGTATGGACGTGTGGGCACTGGGCATCCAGAACCGTGGCGTCTCTGCCGTGATTGCGCCCAATGGTGGCGATCACCTGGACTGCGAGCAGTGCGGCATGTGCATTGACGTGTGTCCGGTGGGCGCGCTGACCAGTGGCACGTATCGCTATAAGTCGCGGCCGTGGGAGATGAACCACGTCTCCACCGTGTGTACCCACTGTGGCGACGGCTGCAAGGTGACGCTGGGTGTGCGCCGAGCCGACGACGGGATGGAGATTGTGCGTGCCGACAATCGCGACAAGAGCGGAATCAATGGGGATTTTCTCTGCGCCAAAGGCCGCTTCGGCTTCGATTTTGTGCATGGCAAGGACCGGCTGACGCGCCCACTGGTGCGCAATGCGGCCGGAGTGCTGGAGCCGACCACCTGGGAGAAGGCCATCCGACTGGTAGCGCAGAAGTTTGGCGAGACTGTGGGAACTGGAGACGGACAGATTGGCGTGATTGGCTCGCCGCGCATCACGAATGAAGAAAATTATCTGCTGCAGAAGTTTGCACGTACAGTACTGCGGACCCAGCATATTGATCACGAGCGGACGGCCGATTATCCAACCTTCAGCCGCATGCTGGCCGGGGCCGAGGATCGTGCCGCGAGCCATCGCGAGATTGCAGCCGCACCGGCAATTCTGGTGCTGGGTGGCAATCCGACCGAGGAGCATCCGCTTCTGGCCTGGAGCCTACGGACGAACTTCCGCCTGAACCATGCCCGGCTCTATCTGGCCAATACGCAACCGATCCGACTGGAGAGGCAGGCGCGGCAAACACTGCGCATCTCCGACTACGATGCGCTGGTGCGCTACCTGGGCGGTGAGGATGCCGCGATGGCTTCCATTGCCGGTGCCGCGGAGTTCCGTCAGGCGCTGCTGGCAGAGGAGTCGCTGGTTGTGGTGGCCGGGGCCGAGTATCGCGGTGCATCCCTGGCGGCGCTGATGCGCTGGGGACTGTGCCGGACGGGCGTGAAGTTTGCCCTGCTGAGCGACTTTGCCAATGCGCGTGGCGCAGCGGATATGGGAGTCTATCCGGATCTACTGCCGGGTTACCTGCCACTGGCAGGTGAACAGCCACTGCACAGCGAGTATGCGGGCATGCCGACGAACAGCGGACTGGACCTGACCGCTATGGTGGAGGCAGCCACGACCGGGGCGTTGAAGGCACTGTATGTGGTGGGCTCCGATCCGGTGACGGCGTTGGGAGTGGCTCAGGGTGCACTGCGGAACAGCTTTGTGGTGGTCGAGGACTGCTTCCTGACGGCCACGGCAGCAGAGGCCGATGTGGTGCTTCCAGCCGCCAGCCTCTACGAAAAGACCGGGACCGTGACCAGCTGCTACGGCGATATCCAGATGGTGCGCAAGGCTGCGGACGTTGCCGGCGTGAAGCCGGACTTCGAGATTGTGGTGCGGCTGGCCGGCGCCATGGGTGTGGATGTGCGAAAGCTGGTGCCGTTTGGGCAGTCGACCGGGGTGCACGCCGACATGGGCCAAAGCCGGGGCGCACAGGCTGGCGAGGCCGACCGACATGCAGTGTGGTTGACGGCCAATGACCTGGAGCCGCGGCTGAGTCCGTTTGACCCGCTGGCCACGCTGGACGAGGTGGAGCGGCTGGTGCCGAGTTACCGGCTGGATCGGCTGAATCTGTTTGCCGGCAATGAAATGACAACGACACCTGGTGCCGGTTTTGTGTCGCTGGATTCCCTGGTGGGACGCAAGGATGGCGTGGTGGCCACGCATCCGGGGCTTTTCCGCTCCGGGGAACTGGGCCGAAAGACGGAAATGCTGCAGAAACTGCAGGCATATCAGGAAGGTTTTCACTCGGCGGCTGCAGCTGACTGAAGACGCGGGAAAGGATTGCGAGCGTGCAACTCTGGATGTTTGTCGTGCTGAGCGTGGTGAAGGTCGCCGTGGTGCTGGTGATCTTTCTCACGGCTGTGGCGTACACG
>JAKBAG010000107.1 GCA_021809235.1 Acidobacteriota bacterium | reverse complement strand
GGAAGATGCACAAGTGCGCGGCCAAGTGCGGAGCCAAATGCGCGCCCAAGGTCTAGCTACCGGCGAAATCTGGACTGCAGCAATCGGCGTTACTCCTCGGCGCCGATTGACTGCAGCTGTGCGCGTGCAGAAGGTCTATTCCGATCTTGCTACCAGGCAGGAGCATCTGCTGACCAGGTTGTTGTGCGGACGGGTGCCCCGTCAGTGGGAGCACTATCCGGAGAATGATGCCGTCGATGCTGCGCGCGGATATCAGTGGTTCTACCACTCACATGCTCCAGAGGACCGTCCCGGCGGTATCGAGCACGGGCACATCCATCTTTTTGCGCGACAATCCCTGTGGAGTTCTCAAACTAACACCACACGTGAAAAAGAATTCCGTCGGTTGACCTGTGCTCGGCTATCCCGATCCAAAACCCGACATTTGCTATCCATCGGACTCAATGCCAGCGGACTACCGATCACGCTATTCACTGTCAATAGCTGGGTTACCGGAGATGCTATGCTCAGCGCAGATTTGACGCTGGAGCTGCTGCTCGCGATGCGTTTGCGAACCCGGAATCCGCAGATGGATACCGTGATTGAGTCCGTGATTGCACTCTGTTCCGGTCAGGTCCATGCTGTGCTTACGAGCCGAGATCAGATTCTTGCCAAACGAAGTCGTCCCGGCGTTCTGGAGGATCAAGAACTGGAGATACTCTCCGAGACCGCCATTGATCTGGATGCAGAAATCGGATCCTTGGTGCAGGTAGATCCTGAATTACGCTCCCGGCAAGTAATCAGGAGGAAATGATGTTTGACACCATGTTGGAGAATGCGCGGGATGTGAAGTCATGCATTGGATTGGCGAATTTCTTGCCATCCCGATTCGGTTTTCCTATACTTCACACGTCTCCGACCAACCCCCAGAAACGAATCTCAATCGGGGAAATTCGTTGCCTTCGAGGAGAAAAATGAAACACGCATACTGGTTATCCATTGCTCTTGTGTTCCTGCCTGCTCGCGCACATGCACAGCAAGTCTCAACTCCACCTGCCAAGACAGTCGCGTCTGTTGTCCAATCAGTTGGGACTAAGTCCGTCAACTTAGCCGGCAAACATTCACCTAACCCGACTTTGAAGCCGGAGCCTGGTGGCACGGTGGAATATGAGTGGGGAATTCCTGTGGAAGTCTTTGCTGACGGACACAGAAAGCCACTGTGGAAAGGTAATGCTGACACGGCAAAATCAGCCCGCTCGTATTCGGAAGATTCTCCCGAAGTGCGTATATTTCCCACAACGCATCCCAAGCCAGCCTCCATGGCCAAGCAGCAGCCGATCCCGCCGGATCCAGCACAGACGAATGGAGCGGCAGCGGATGCTAGTCCTTCGATCCCAGCTTCCGCTACATCTTCGCAGCCGCCCCCGGTGAAAACAGGTAATAGCCCTGCAGCCGGTAGTTCATCCACGGCCAATCCACCACAGACACAGTGAAGTTGCTCAGCCTGAGGCAAGACGACACCGTAGCCGGATGCTTTGCCTATGGGTTGATTTTGCAATAGCGGCCAGCAATGCATCCGCACCTTCCGTAAATTCGATGCAAGCATTCAGTCTGAATGCATGCATCGGTGGGACGCAGATGAAGCGCCAATGTTGGGTAGAGCGTGTTCATCGGCTGTTTGGATCACAGGATTTCATCTCGCAGATTAAGCATCTATCACACGACTAAGGTGGCGAATTGCTCTGTATTTCAGGTGACTGGGCATGTGGCATAGCCGACAGCCAGCAACAACTGGTTTCGCTTTATCCCGCCCCCGCTGCGGACTAACCGCAGAATACGAATTGAGCATTCCGTATTGGGGAATTCATGGATGCCTGTTCCTGCGAGCAGAATCAACCTTCAGCAAGGAATGGAAACGTGCATACGGGGTTGTAGGCAATTCTGCAACTGGTCCGAAGGGGAGTCATCCTGGTTCAGCCGAAAGAGGAACTGTGGAAACTGTAGTGGAATCCGAGATGAGAGACCGGCAGTTGCAGGAGGTGGATACGGCAGAATCGCTTTCTGATCTGCTGGAATTCTACAAGCTGTCGTATGACCCTGATCCCAGAATTCTCGCAGTTCTTGAGTTCATTGATCATGCACCTCCGCAGGATGTCACGATAGAAGCTGCTGCAGAAAGAATAAATCTGTCTGTCTCCCGTCTGCGTCACCTGTTTAAACAGGGTACGGCCATACCTTTCCATACCTATATTCGAATTCGTCGCATGCAACGAGCACATGCTTTGGTGACAGGGAGCATGCTGCGCATCAAGGAGGTGGCTGCCTTTGTTGGTGCGCCGGATGTCAGTCATTTCGTGAGGGACTACAGACGCTTCTATGGGATGTCACCGACCCGTCATCGTCAGAATCAACGCAAAGTTAAATCCGCCAAGAAATAGCAGATTTCGCCAATAGCATTTGCTCCCAGTGCATGACAAAATCTCTTGCAGTCATCCGAAGACCTGAATTCCATGCTTCTATTTTCTGTTCTGCGGATAACTATGTACCGGCCACCATACCTCTGTCACAGTACGAGTATGCACTCGCACCTTTGATGGAAACTGCTTTCCCTTTGCCCGTTACCCTGGAGGTTTTATGACTCGACGCCGTGAGGTGTTAAAGTTTGTTGCGCTTGGAGGCAGCGGACTGGCTCTTCAGCCCTATGCTGCACATGCCCAGATCTGCACTACGGAAATTGATCCGCTGCCCACATCCAGTCCAGCGACAACTCCCTTCGTGAGTCCGCTGTACATCCTACCTAAGGCACAGCCTGTATCAAAACTCTATCCACCACCGATCCCGGCCAACCATCAGCTGTATAACCAGTATCCGCCAAAGACTTTTTATAACTTCGACATCACAGAGTTTCCCTGGCAGTTTCATCCGGAATTGCCAAAGAGTCTGGTGTGGGGGTATCAGGGCACTAGTCCCGGGCCAATGATCGTCAGTCGCTATGGGGAACCCATCCTTGTTCGCATGAACAACAAACTGCCTGCTAACCACTCCGGATTTGCGACGCCTTCCATCACAACCCACCTGCATAACATGCATGCGGCAGCGGAGAGCGATGGATTTCCCGACGACTACGTCGATTCCGGCTACTACCGCGATCATCACTATGCAAACTTTCCTGCCGGCAATGACTGGCGAGAGATGCTGGCCACTCTCTGGTATCACGACCACATGGATGACTACACGGCGGCCAACGTCTACAAGGGGCTATATGGCTCCTACATCCTGTACAACGAGTTTGACTCCGGCAATGAGCACGATCCGAACCCAAATGCATTGCATTTGCCAAGCGGCGACTACGATATTCCACTTTTGCTGATGGATCGAGCCTTCGACAACAACGGCGAACTTTACTTTGACATATTTAATACCGATGGCGTTCTCGGAGACAAGATGACCGTGAACGGCATTGTTACTCCGTACTTTCAAGTTGAGCCGAGAAAGTACAGGTTACGTTTCGTCAACTGTTGCCCCTCGCGCTTCCTCACGCTGCAGTTCGATCACGTGCAGCCGGTCGTCCTTTCCAGTGATGGAAATCTCCTGCCGGAGCCCTATTCCCCAACCAACATTCCTCTTGCCATGGCGCAGCGGGTAGATGTCATTGTGGATTTTTCGCAGGTTCCATTTGGCTCCTCCGTGACACTCACCAATATTCTCTACCAGATCAGTGGTCGCGGACCGGAGATCCCCATCCAGTACATGAATCCCGGCGATCCGGTCATGCGCTTTGACGTTGTCAAAACCCTTCGCAAGCCGGACCTCAGCGTGATTCCCGCCACAATGATTCCGCTGCCTGAGATTGATCCCAATTCCGTGCGACGACATCGCTTGTTTGAGTTCGATTACTTCAATGGAAGCTGGCTGATCAACGACAAGGTCTATGACAAGGATCGCGTGGATGCTGCGCCGCTGATGAACTCAGCCGAGATATGGACGCTACGCAACATGGGTACAGGCTGGTCGCATCCGATTCACATCCACATGGAAGAGCATCGCATTCTTCGTCGCAACGGTCAGCCCGTTCAGCCGGGAAGCAATGATTACGGTCGCAAGGATGTAGTTTGGCTTGGCCCAAAGGATGAAATTCAGATCTACATGCAATTCCGCGACTTCCAGGGCCACTACGTCATGCACTGCCACAACATTGTTCACGAAGATCACGCCATGATGATCCGCTGGGATTCCGTGGCCAATGAATTTGATGACAGTGACCAGGGCAACGACTAACCGATGCCATACCTGTACAAGAAAGGATTGCGTCAGAGATGACAACTCGCAGAGAAATTTTGAAGTCCATCGGAGCCGGTGCTGCATTCCTCCCAGCACTGACTGCCAAAGCAGCCAGTACGCAGGCCGTCTGCTCACATGCTCCGGCAGGTGCCTCCGCACAACTGATTCCAGACACGGTCGTGATGAATCAGTTTGGTGAACGCCAGCGTTTATATAACGATCTGGTCAAAGGCAAAATCGTCACCATCAACTTCTTTTACACCAGCTGTGACGAACTCTGCCCCATTCTTATGGGGAACCTCGTCAAACTGCACTCCATGCTCGGACCACGCGTAGGAAAGGATATCTTCATGTACTCTCTTACGCTAGATGCCGACCATGACACGCCTCGCGTCCTGCGTGCCTATGCTGAACGCATGGGAATCGGCACTGGATGGCAGCTTCTCACCTCCGATGCCTCAACCATGGAAGTGCTTCGCAAGCAGTTGAAATTTACGGATCCGGATCCGATTCTCGACAAGCTGAAGAGCGCGCACACCGGTCTGTTGCGCTATGGCAACGAACGGCTGAATCGCTGGGCAGGCTGCCCGGGAATTACTCGACCAGAAGAAATTCTGCGTCGGATGAGTTTTCTCGAGCCTCCACGTCACCCGCAGGGAAGCCCAATCCTGCCGAATCCGACTGTGAAAAGGAGCTGAACCGATGAGGAGTCACTTCATGAAATGCACTTCTATCGCCGCGTTGCTGATGTTGGCTGCCTGCGCCTATGCGCAGGATCCGCATCCGCAACCGTTGCCTGGACCTTCTATTCAGACTCTTTCTCCGGACGGAATAACGACGACGGTGGTTACCCAGCCAAGTCCGTTGCCTCCAGGGCATAACTTTCTGATGACCCAGTTCTCCAATGCGTTTGACAGCACTGGAGCAATGATGCCGAACACCCTTCCATCCATGCCCGGAGTCCCGTTCAATCTTATGACGCCTCCGGTCGTCAGTCCCATCAATCCACATTCTCCCAGCCAGGAGCTTGACCATATCTTCAAAACGGTCATGCGCGATGCTGCAAAGGGTAGAAGGGCAAATCCGGCCCTGATTCACCGGGGAATTGCTATTCTTGAGGGAGATCCGCTACCGGATAATCCGACGTATAACGGGTTCTCACTTCTGAATTACACCGGCCCGGAACGCATCAAGGCGGTGCAGCCTATCTATGATGCAAATGGCAAGATGATAGGCGGCAATGTGAATGTGCATCAGATATGGTTTGACAGCCATATTATGTCCGATACAGCACTGATTGACCCCAGTGCAATCGACTATCGGTACACATCCGCAGCCCCGTCAGACATTACCTGGACAATCACCTATACCGTGGATGTGCTGCATGGGGGAGAGGATGATTTTGCCAACTACATCATGTATTTCGATACGCCGCCACCAACGGGTACCGGCTACGGCTCACCGAATGTAGGAATGGATGGAACCTTCTATCCTATGAAGGAGGGTAACCGCTACGTTTTCAGTATCAAAATGTCTTCTCCCAAGTACTTCAATCTTGTCTATACGTGGGGCTGGCGCGTCCATCCCCCTCGGGTTGAGGTCAATGAGAATGCGCGCAAGGTCATGGCCGGACAAAGCCTCGCTCAGTGGGAGATTTCAACTTTTGGTGCTGCCCCACGCATCAATCCTCAGGCTCAGGCAGCAGCCATCGCGCAGTTGGGGGAGCTGGCTCCGGAGAAGATCATGTGGTCTGATCTAAACACCGCTTTAACGGCTACAAGCGACAAGCAGATCGTCTCACTGATGAAGGATGCACTGCTTTCTGAAGATGACTTTCTGGATCGCACCCATCTGCCGCGCGGCGTTCAAGCTGATCCGAATGCAGACGTCACCCTATTCTATGTGAACAATGAAATCTACGGTAATGTCACCAAGATTCCGCAGTGGACCAAGCGGGGACAGACAGTCCACATCACACTGCTGAATGGCGACCACTTCATGCACAGTTACATGAATGTAGACTTTGGTGGATCACGTGGCTGGGAAAATCAGTTTCAGTCCGGCTATGATCCCGATCCTACCAAGGCCGCCAGCGACGGTTGTACCTTCTCCTTTGGAAGAAACTGGTGGTGGATCAACGCTGGTGGTCCTTGGGGATTGATTAATGTTCCTCCGGTTGCATCCAACGGTACTCCTGGCTTGCACAAGGTAGCTCTCACACTGAACCTCGATCCGCCTGGAAGACTGAAAATTTATCAGTTTGATCCCCTGCATCACGAACTCAACATCTTCTCCATTCACTAGGATCATGCGCAGAACACTCATCGCAGTCCTCTCTGCCTTCTGTATGGCTCTCTGTTCTCAGGGAGCCATACGGGAGGCGCAAACATGCACGGTTGGAAAACCCATGCCGCATTTCATGGTTACATCCATAAATGGTGCAAAACTCCGCGCTTCGACTCTCCACGGTCACCCTCTCATCCTCAGCTTCTGGGCTACCTGGTGTACTCCGTGCCTGGAGGATATGAGAGTACTGGATTTGTCCTCCCAGCGTTATCGAAAGCAGGGTATCAAGGTTCTCGGCATGATCGTTGATATTCCATCCGAGGCAGTTGTTCGTCATGATCTCGCGTTGGAAAACGCTCGCTATCCACAGTATTTTGTGCCTGAAGACATGGAAGAGGTCTTCGATGTTCAGCGTGGACTTCCGTTGACCGTCTTTGTGGATCAGCGCGGGATTGTGCGTAGTATCTATCGTGGCAAGCTAACGGCCTCCATTCTGGACCAGAACATTCACACATTCTTCCAGAAACGATGAAGAAATCACACCTGCTCGCAACGCAGCAAATCTTTAGTACCCGAATGTACAGGAGATTCAAACCTTCTATATCGTTGAGGTCCAGCACAGAAGAATACATTGCGAATGCCGCATTCTCTTCCCGCTGCCTTCAGCCGGATACTACTCGCAATACTTAGTGTCCTCTCCGCGCTTAGGGTTTGCGGAGTTGCTGCAGAGCCTCTTCAGCTGAGAATCGATCTCCATGGCTGCGGCTGATTTTTTCGAAGAGAATCGTCCCCTGCTTGTTCAGGATGAGGGTTGAGGGATATGCCGTTTCGTTCGGCATATTCCATCGGAGTCCGTAGAGATTGGTTGCAACATAGTCCGGATCCGTCACAAGTACCACATTTGGCGGCAACTGCGATTCCGATTCCAGAAACTCCGTGGCACGCTGGTTGAGCTGAGCAGATGGCCCCGGATACACGAGTAAAACCTTTGCTTGCAGTGCGGCAAAGTTAGCTGAATGCGCGATGAAATCATGCACCTGCCGTTGGCAGAACGGGCATTGATAGCCTGGATATCCGCGCAATATGATCAGCACCAGCGGACCTGTTCCCAGCAGACTATACATCGAGACGGTACGGTTTTGGGGAGTACGAAGCGTGAAATTGGGAGCCTGCGCTCCTACGGCGGGTATCTCCGCATAGGCAGGAGTCAACGCTATCCCGGGAAGCACAACTGAGACTATGAACACAATGAAATGAATGACGCGCGAGTGGACATAATGTCTTCGTACCGCATGAATGGCAGTGCGTATCGAGTTCGCCGGAGTTCGGTTGGTTGTAGATTCGTAAATTCGCTTCGTCATTGTGTTCGGCTCCGGGCAATCAGTAAGGCATAGCCTAGCTTTCCGTTCCGTATGGCCTCCGCCGCCGCTTCGGCGAACTTTTTGGCTGCGCTAAGGTCAATACCAGGGATATCCAGCTTGCCCAAGCCGGAAGCAATCTCGATACCCAAGAGTCGAGACTGCACTCCGCGCACCATCTCTGCAAGCGCTCCATTCTGCGCTTCCATCTGCTCCACCGCTAATCCACCACGGGTAAGTATGGAAGCATATTCCTGCACGGGCAGAGCATCTCCAATGCATGCAATCCATGCCAGCAGATCCTGCAACTCAGAAAGTGGCTCTGCGGTTCGTGTCAAATCGCTGATGCCCACACCTCCGCCGGCCTTCAGTACGCGTGCAAATTCAGTTGCCGCTATGTCCTTGCCCGGGAACGTGCAGAAGGCACATTCGCACACGATCGCGTCAAAGCTACCATCGCTGAAAGGCAGCCGCTCAGCATCGGCCAATATAAAATCCGTGTGCGCGCTTATCCCCTCTGCAGCGGCTGCATCGCGTGCTGCTCTAATATTGGCTTCGCTTAGATCGATTCCAGTCACGCGGCATCCAAACGATTTCACCAGATGCAGTGTGCTGGTTCCGCGTCCTGCCGCCACATCCAGTACATGCATTTCCGGAGCAAGGCCAAGCAGTTCGCCAAGCCGCTGTGTCAGGCTGACGCCGCCGGGATGGAAGCTGTCGCCCAGAAGCATACGCGCCAGATCACTGCCATAGAAGGTAGCACAACACTGTTTGATTGTCGCCACTTCGATTGCCATATATCACTCCGTCTCAGATATGCAGATCTGGTGGAGCTCGCTGCTCGCAGATGAGCCGGTCGTCTGTTTGAAGTCAAATGTGACTGGCTCAGGTTGGTAGGGATGGCCATCCCGTCGAGCCTGTCTACGCTTTGCTTCCATAGCATCCAGCTGCATTCGCGCCTGCTCCCGATAGCCGATGGAGTTATAGGCGCAGAACGGAATCTGCTTTCCACCTGGCAGCAGAAATTCCTTGCAGCACTTCATCAGATTTTTCTGGTTGAAGGTCCAGGGATCCATGAAATCCTGCAGCATGATCATCAGCATATTCTGGGCAATATCACCCACCGTCAGACTTTCCGGCAAGCCGCAGGCCTGACAGGAGATCGCAAACTGTTCCGCAGATTTAGCTGAACCCGAGACCGAAGAAGACGACCACAGTCCCTCCAACGCATTTTTGATCTCCAGACTGAAGTCCGGCATCACACGATTGGTTATGTAGTCCAGATAGTCATACACATTCACGATACGGGAAAGTGGCGTGACTTTGTCACCATCCAGAAAGGCATAGGTTACCGAATTGCAGGTAGGAAAACAGCATGGAACCGGAATAAAGTCGCTGGCCACAAACTTACCCTCAGTCTGCTCTTCAATCAGCCTTACGATATCCGGAATCGTCATCCGCTTCATGGGATCATGCTGCATGTGGCGACCAGCATGAAATGCC
>JAKBAG010000106.1 GCA_021809235.1 Acidobacteriota bacterium | reverse complement strand
AGAAGGATGTAAACAATGGGGCGTACCCAGCCGGATTTCCGGGGGGCGTCCTGATCTTGCGAGGTCATCATCGGCTCAGACACGGCGAGTGATCCATTTCTTGCGAGATTTGTGGGTACGACATCGAAAACACGGGGCCGATACGGCACCGGAAGGAAAGCAGCAACAAGGAGTTTGCCGACAGACGGTCGGGCATCTCCCCTGGGAATGCAGGTCCGGGACTGGACCTCGAAATCAGGCTACAGCGTTGCCGACTGCGGCGGTGCCAGATTGCTGCGGCACCTGCAGACAGGCGGGAACAGGTTCCAGCGTTACGCCTTACCCTATGGACGGTCAAGGGGCGGAAATTGTTTCTTACCGGAAGCCGTGAATGGGCCGTGCGTCCATGCCAGCCGGAACGCATCGATACACTGTTCGCGCAACCTGTTTCTACCCTCAAATTCCGGATCGCTTTCATGAGATGTATCGAGCCGGGTAGCGGATTCGGGAATTGCTGCGGGAATGCAGGGAAACCCTGGCATGACTGGCTGGGTGAAGCGGCGTTGCGCCGCAGAGAGCATTCTGCGCGGCATCGGTTCTGTGTCTGCCTGTGCGCTGCGCCTATGATGGATTGCGGGGATGCCATTGATGCGGGTGAGTAGGCAGAGCGAGGATGTGTCGCAGGCAGCGCGTGTGGACGGACTGCTGCGGGAGCCGTTGTCGGATTGGCTGGCCAGCGCCACTGCCGATGAGGATGTGCCGCTTTGCGTGGATCTGGATGGGACTCTGGTGAAATGTGACACGCTGCACGATGGGCTGCTGCGGCTGTTGCGGCAGGACCGGAGCGGCCTGCTGCGGGTGCTGTGGGCGCTGCTGCGCGACCGTGCCTGGGGCAAGCAGCTAATGGCCGAGCGGGATGCGGCCCATGGACGACAGCTGGAGGTGCAGTCGTTGCCGTGGAATCACGCGGTACTACGGTATCTGCGGCAGGAAAAGAGCCGGGGACGGCGGCTGGTGCTGGCCACCGGAGCCGACCGCCGCGTGGCCGAGCAGGTGGCAGCGCATCTGGGCTGCTTTGATGCGGTGGTGGCCAGCGAGCATGGCCGAAATATGACCGGTCAGCGCAAGCTGGAGGCACTGCGGCAACGGTATGGCCGGTTTGACTATGTGGGCAACAGTGGCGAGGATGCGGTGCTGCTGCAGGCGGCGCGGGTGGCGGTGGTGGCCAATCCGACGGCGCGGCTGCGGGCACGGATGAAGACCGGAAGACTGTGCGTGGCGGCAACGCTGAGCGAGCGGGTGCCGCTGCGGCAGAGCCTTCCTCAGGCGCTGCGTCTGCACCAGTGGGTGAAGAATCTGCTCCTGGTGGTGCCATTGCTGCTAAGCCATCGGGCCGCGTTGGGACAGGGCCTGGCCGCGGTAGTGGCGTTTGTGGCCTTTGGCTGCATGGCTTCGGCCTGCTATGTGTGGAACGACCTGCTGGATGTAGAGAGTGATCGCAGGCACGGGAGCAAGCGCCGACGGCCGTTTGCGGCAGGCGAACTGGGCTTGCCCGAGGGCGTGATGCTGATGGCGACTTTGCTGACGGCAGCATTCGGCTTGTGCCTGCAGCTTCCGGGCAGTTTTGCGCTGTGGCTGTGCGGGTACGGAGCGGTGACGACGGTGTATTCGCTGTGGCTGAAGCGGGTGGCGATTGCCGATGTGCTGGTGCTGGCCGGGCTGTATACGCTGCGGCTGTTTGCCGGCGGGGCGGCGACGGGGACGGCAATATCCGCATGGCTGAGTACGTTTGCGATCTTCTTCTTCCTGTCTCTGGCGCTGGTGAAGCGGGTGCAGGAGTTGGAGACACTGCGGCAGCGCGAGGGAGCGGCGATTCCCGGACGCGGCTACCGGGTGACGGATCTGGAACTGATCCGCAGCCTGGGCGTGGCGGCGGCAGTGGCGGCTCTGGTGATTCTGGCATTGTATGTGCGCGATCCCGGTGCGACGACGCTGTACGCGCATCCGGGAAGACTGTGGATGCTGCTGCCGCTGCAGGGCTTCTGGCTGCTGCGGATGTGGATGCTGGCCTCGCGCGGGTTGCTGGAGGATGATCCGGTGCTGTTCACCCTACGCGACCGGGTGAGCGTGTGGCTGGCGGCGGCGACGGTAGCGGTGGTTTTGGCGGCCAGCTTGCAGAGGTAGCGATAGAGTGCGGGACGAAGGCTGGTCAGCGGGCGTTTTTGTAGATCATGTCGAGCAGCTCGTCGTACATGGCCTGGCGCTGTTCAACCGAACCGTCGCGGATTGCCTGGGTGGCGCAGTGCTCCAGATGGTTGCGCATGAGCGAGCGGGCAACGGCGCGCAGAGCCTGCTGCGCGGAGGAGACCTGGGTGAGGATATCGGGACAGTAGCGATCGTCCTCGATCATGCGCTGGATGCCGCGCAACTGACCTTCAATGCGGCTGAGGCGGCGTAGGTTCGATTGCTTGAGAGCAGGATCGACGCCGAGCGCGTGGCGGTCTGTGGCTTCGGGAAGTGGGCAGGCAGTTGTGGCAGCGGCAGGGCGTGGGGTCATTGCGAGCTCCGGGGACGGGATGGGGCCGCGGAAAGCCGCAGCCGGCTGAGGCGAAGACTGTTGGTAACGACACTGACTGAGCTGAAGGCCATTGCCGCACTGGCCAGCACGGGGCTGAGCAGAATGCCCCAGTGGGGATAGAGCGCTCCGGCAGCAAGAGGAATCATGAAGACGTTGTAGGCAAAGGCCCAGAAGAGGTTCTGGCGCATGACGCGCATGGTGGCTCCCGAAAGCAGGATGGCATCGAGAACGCCGTGCAGGTCACTGCGCATGAGGGTGATGTCGCCGGCCTCCATGGCGACGTCTGACCCGCTGGCCATAGCGATGCCGACATCAGCACGGGCAAGCGCGGGAGCATCGTTGACGCCGTCGCCGACCATGGCAACGGTTCGGCCCTGCGACTGGAGCCGGGCGATGGTATCGAGTTTGCCCTGCGGCAGGAGACCGGCGAAGACCTCATCGATGCCAAGCTGACTGGCAATGGCGGCGGCAACACGTGGATTGTCTCCGGTGAGCATGGCGACGCGCAGCCCGCGGCTGCGGAGCTGTTGCACGACGGCGCGGGAGGTGGGTTTGACGGGGTCAGCGACGAGGATGAGTCCGGCAAGCTGACCATCGATGGCAACCCAGAGCGGAGTCTGCGCCTGTGTAGCAGCCTCGGTGGCGCGGGCTTCCAGCGGGGTGGTGGGGATGGCGTTCTGCTGCAGGAATGGAGCGTTGCCGATGAGGACGCGGGATGCGTCGGGCTGGCCGTCACGAGCGTGAGGGATGCGCCCTTCAATGCCCAGGCCGGGATGGGTGAGGACGTCGATGGGGTTCAGCAGCGGCAGGCCTGCCGTGCGGGCTGCCGCGACGACGGCCTCACCGAGCGGATGTTCGCTGGCCCGCTCCAGGGAGGCGGCAAGCCGGAGTACTCGGTCGTGGGTAAAGCCGGACGCAGGCTCAGTGGCAAGGACGACGGGATGACCTTCGGTGAGGGTTCCGGTCTTGTCGAAGACGACGGTATCCATGGATTGCAGGCGCTCGAGGGCTTCGCCGCTTTTCATCAGGAGCCCGGCGGCGGCACCGCGGCCGGTGGCAACCATGACGGCGGTGGGGACGGCCAATCCCATGGCGCAGGGGCAGGCGATGACAAGAACGGCGACGGCGGCAGCAAAGGCCTGCAGCAGCGCATGGGACCCGGCAAAGAGGATCCAGAGAGCAAGCGTGGTTACGGCCAGCAGCAGCACGGTGGGTACAAAGATGGCACTGACGCGGTCGGCCAGATGCTGAATGGGTGCGCGCGTTCCCTGCGCCTGGCGGAGCAGGCGGACGATCTGAGCCAGCGTGCCCTGGCTACCGAGAGCAGTGGCGCGGGCGTGCAGCAGACCACGCTGGTTGAGCGTGCCGCCGAGCAGTCGGTCGCCGGGAGATTTCTCGATGGGGAGGGATTCGCCGGTGAGCATGGACTCATCCACGGCACTGCGACCGAAGACGACCTCGGCGTCGGTGGGAATGCGTTCGCCGGGGCGGATGACAAGAATGTCGCCCTGCTGGATGGCTTCGGCGGATAAATCGAACTCGACGCCGTCACGGAGGATGCGCGCCATGCGGGGCTGAAGCTGGGTGAGGCGGCGGAGGGCAAGCGCGGTGCGTCCGCGAGCACGACTTTCCAGTGCGTTTCCGCTGAGGACAAGGCCAAGGATGAGCAGGCCGGCGTCGAAGTAGACCTGGGGCTGGATACCGTGGCGCAGGAAAAAGCCAGGCGCGAGAGTGACGATGGCCGAGTAAAGGAATGCGGCACCAGTGCCGAGGGCGACCAGTGTGTTCATGTCCGAAGTGCGATGGCGGAAGGCTGACCAGGCCTTGGTGTAAAAGCGGCGTCCGGACCAGCTGACGATGAGGGCCGATAGCAGAAGCAGCGACCAGCGCAGCGTGTTGGCGCTGAGGCCAAAGAGCCAGGGCAGGGTGTGGTGGAGCAGCTGCGCATGCAGCAGCGAGTCAAAGAACAGATCGGCATGGGTAGCCGGGCCGGACATGAGCGGCAGCGAGAGCAGCATGGCGAGCAATCCGGCGGGAACGGTGATCAGGGCCTTGCGGCGCAGGTCGTGATACTCCTGGCGGGCAAGGGCATCCTGCTTTTCCTGCTCGTCGAGGACGCTGTCCGAGGGGGTGGGCAGATCGGAGCCGTAACCGGCACTGCGAACAGCGGCTACCAGCGCGGGGATGGTCGCCTGCTCGGGGTCAAAGGTGACGGTGGCGTTGTGAAGCATCAGGTTGACGGTGGCGTCCGCGACGCCGCTGGTGGAGCGGAGGGTGCGCTGGACGAAGGACTGGCAGGCGGCACAGCTCATGCCGGTCACCGGAAGCGTGACTCGCTCCAGGCGGGCAACGGTCAGCGGGGACGACTGCGAGCCTGATGCGGCTGCGTTGGGCGATGGCAGATGGGGATCAGCGGCCACGGGGCCCGCTGCGGAGGCAGGTAGATGGGGGGTGCCGGATTCCATGCGAAGCTCCTGGCGTTCGTTGCGGCCGGGGTCAGCCGGCGATGTGAGCCTGGAAGCCGATGCCGTCAATGGCGGCAGGGATGCGTTCCCGGGCAATGAGGGCGGCATCGTACTGCAGCCGGGCAGAGCCGACTTCGACAGACTCCAGGCGAACGCCGGGCAGCGCTGCCAGAGCCTGGGTGACGCGACGGACGCAGGCATCGCAATGCATGCCTTCAATCTGGAGATGAATGGGTTCCATGGGGTGTTCCTCCTGTCTGTATTCAGTATATATGCCCATGCCCCCCATGGGTATTCCATCGAAAGATTGAGACGGAGGAAATATGCGAGCAGCGGGATCAGGCGCTGGCTAGTGGGGGAGTTGGGTTGTGTCCCATCCACCGCCGAGGGCGGCAATGAGCTGAACGCTGGACGTGAATTCTGCGGTCTGGAGGGTGGCCAGCGCGCGCTGGTTCTGGATGAGGGCGTTTTCGGCGACGAGCACCTGGAGTTCGTTGACGACACCACCCTGGAACTGCTGGCGGGCGATCTGGAGCGCAGTCTGGGCGCTGGTCACGGCGGCGCGTTGGGCGGCCTCCTCCTGCTCGAGGATGCGAAGGTTGGACAGGTCGTCCTCGACCTCGTTGAAGGCGAGGAAGATGGTGTTTTTATAGTTGTCGGCTGCAGCCTGGAAGTTGTCCCGTGCCTGTGCGGTGTAGGCGTGGCGTCTGCCGCCATCGACGAGCAGTTCAGCGGCGGAGGCTCCGAGGGTCCAGAGGGAACTGGGGCCTTGAAGCCAGGTGCCACCGTGGGTGCTTTCAAAGCCGCCGGTGCCGCCCAGGGTAAGGGTGGGATAGAAGGCGCTGATGGCGATACCGATCTGGGCATTGGCGGCAGCGGCCTGGCGCTCGGCGACGGCGATGTCCGGCCGGCGCTCCAGCAGTTGCGAGGGGACTCCGAGCGGGATGGTAGGAAGGTGGAGATCGAGCGGGGCTGGTGGCAGATGGAAGCTGGAAAGAGGATAGACGGCGATAGTGCCGACGATGTGCTCCATCTGGGCGCGGACGACGCCGACGTCGATGAGCTGGGCGCGCGTGCTTTCCAGCTGGGTCTGGGCGAGGGCAACATCGGCGGCCGTGTCGAGTCCCTGGTCAAGGCGCTGCTGGGTGAGCGCGAGCTGGTGCGTAAGCTCCTGAACATCCATTTGGAGGAGACTGGCTTCAAGGTCGAGACCGCGCATCTGGAGATAGGAGGCGGCAAGCTGCGCCTGGAGACTGAGCACGACGCCGGCCTGCTGGGCGGCTGAGGCCTGGGCCTGTGCGCGGGCGGCTTCCACGCTACGACGGATCTGCCCCCAGAAATCGGGCTCCCATCCTGCCTGGCCGACGAGCTGAAGGTCATTGAAGGAGCTGGAACCGCCGGAGCCGTTGAAGAAAGGGCGATGCTGCGAAAGCTGGTTGTGGGTGAAGGAGGGCCCGGCAGAAAGCGTGGGCGAAAAGGCGGACTGGGCGATGCGGACCTGCTGGCGAGCAGCCTGATAGATGTCCATGGCCTGACGGGCGGCAAAGTTGCTGGTGGCCACACGCTGTTCGAGCTGGTTGAGCTGTGGGTCTCCGAAGACCTGCCACCACTGGCCGCGCAGCATGCCGTCGGAGGGATGGGCGGCTGTCCAGGATCCACCCTGCGGGGATGGCGGTGGTGCAACGACAGTGGCGGCACCGGTTTCCTTGTAGAGCGGTGCCGGAGTGTAGGCGGGGCGCTGGTAGTCCGGCCCGACGGGATGGCAGCCAGCCAGCAGCAGGGCCACCGGCAGTGCGGGGACGAGCGCAAGGCGCAGGACTACGGCAGGACGCATCAGAAGCCTCCCCGGGCTGCTGCGGCGACTTCGTCTGGAGTGAGAACGCGGACTCGCTCGCCATCGACAAGCGAGTCGGGCGGGTCCTGGATGACGCGATCTGCGGCGGTGATGCCTGTGTTCACCTGCACAGTGCGTCCGTCGTCCTGGCCGATGGTGACGGGGACTAGGTGGGCAATGCCGTTGCGGACGACGCCGACCTGCAGACCGGCACTTCGGAAGATGAGTGCCGAGACGGGCAGGACAAAGACGTTGCCGACGGGCGCAACCTTGAAATGGGCCTGGGCCAGGGTTCCGGCCAGCAGCTCGCCTGCCGGGTTGGCGACGTCGACCTCGACGAGCAGGGTACGGGTGGCCGGATCGATGGCGCTGGCGGAGCGGACAACTTTCCCGGTGAAGGTCTTGCCGGGATGCTCGGGGAAGGTAAGATCGACGGACTCGCCGATGTGGATGGAGTCGGAGTAGACCTGGGGAACGCTGGAGTAGACACGCAGAGTGTGGATGGCCTGCATGTGGAAGAGTTCATTCCCGGCGCCGACGTTGATGAGCTGGCCGATGTCCACGTTACGAGCGGTGACGACGCCGTCAAAGGGAGCGTAGATGTTTTCAAAGGAGGTGAGCTCGCGCAGGCGCTGGACGTTCGCGCGGGCAGAGGCAACCTGGGCCGCGGTGGACTGGGCCTGGTAGGCGAGGATGTCGGTGTTCTGCTGGGAGACGGCGTGGGTGGCGATGAGGCTGTTGTAGCGTTCGCTCTGGATTTTGGCGTTGGTGGCGTTGGCTTCAGCGGTTTTGAGATCGGCTTCGGCCTGGACGAGCTGCTGATCGACCTCTGGGGTGGCGATGCGGGCCAGCAGTGCGCCTTTTTTCACGTGGGCACCGATGTCGAAGTACCAGTGGGTGAGGTAGCCGGGAGTGCGGGAGTAGATGGGCGAATCGGTGTACGCGGTGACGTTGCCGGGGAGGACGAGATCGACCAGCGGCTTGCCGGGAACCGGCGGAGCGACGATGACGGCAGGCCGGGCGAGGTCAGCGGTGCGACGGGCCAGCGCAGCCTGGGCATGGATGCGGGGCAGGATGCCAACGATGGCGAGGACGGCCAGCAGCAGGACGATGCCGAGCAGCCCGACGATGGCCTGGGCTGACGAGATGGGGCGGCGCGGAGGCGCCTGGTCGGTGTGCCCGTGGGCCGGAGAGTTGGCAGACGAAGGAGTGTGACTCATAGGGACTCCGGAAATTCTTCGTAGTCGATGCCCTGCCCCGGGGAGCTGGTGCGCAGTTTGCGGCGTTCCAGCCAGCCGTGGAGGGCGGCAAAAAAGGTGGGGACAAAGAGCAGCGTGGCCACAGTGGCCAACAGAAGACCACCGATCACGGCGCGACCAAGGGGGGCATTCTGCTCGCCGCCGTCGCCGAGGCCGAGCGCCATGGGGACCATCCCGATGATCATGGCGAGGGCGGTCATGAGAACCGGGCGGAAGCGGACGAAGCCTGCGTTCAGCGCGGCCTGCCGCGCATCGCCGACCAGCGTCGTGAGCTGTTCGCGGGCGAAGCTGACGACGAGGATGGAGTTGGCCGTGGCCACGCCCATGCACATAATGGTTCCGGTGAGTGCCGGGACGCTGAGATGGGTATGGGTAAGGAACAGGAACCATACGATACCGGCAATGGCAGCCGGAAGCGCGCTGATGATAAGAAACGGATCGAGCCAGGACTGGAAGTTGACGACGATGAGCAGGTAAACCAGCAGGATGGAGAAGGCAAGGCCGGAAAGCAGGCCGACGTAGGACTGCTCCATGGTCTCACTCTGGCCGCGTAGAACGACCTGCGTGCCGCGCGGCGCGAGCTTCTGGTCCTGGGCGACGATCTGCTGGATGCGCCGGGTGACGCTGCCGAGGTCCGTGCCTTCGACATTGGTGTAGATGTCGAGAACGGGCTGAACGTCGTAGTGGCTCTCGGTGCCCATCTCGACGCCGGGGTCGATCGAGGCCAGGTTGCCGAGGATCTGGGAGGATGCAAGGCTGCCGGGCGCAGCGGTTGTAGCCGCGCCGGGTGTGGAACCGGTGATGCCGGGAGCGCCGGCCGGCGACTGCGCGGGTGTATCGAGCGTGGGCGCGGTGCCCTGGGCTACGGTGATGGGTATGCTCTGCAGTTCGGGGATGGTTTCCAGGTCGTATTGCGGGGACTGGACGGCGATGTTGTAAGAGACGCCGTTACGTGGATCGAGATAGAAGTTGGGGGTGGTCTGGAAGCTGCCACTGAGCGAAACCAGGACGCTGCCAATGACGTCGCGTTCCTTGAGTCCGACGAGTGCGGCGCGGGTGCGGTCGACGTTCACGGTGAGCTTGGGTGCATTGAAGGGCTGCTGGATGCGGGCATCGACGGTGCCGGGAACGTAGGCGATCTGGCTGAGCAGCTTGTCGGCAAAGGCGCGATTGGCTTCGAGATTGTGGCCGATGATCTGCACGTCAATGGGAGCGCCGAGACCGAAGTTAAGGATCTGGGTGACGATGTCGGTCGGCAGGGCGTAGAACATGACGCCGGGGAACTGGGTGTG
>JAKBAG010000105.1 GCA_021809235.1 Acidobacteriota bacterium | reverse complement strand
TGGCTGTAGTCGGCGCGTGAGGTGGTGACGACTCCGATGCGACGCCGTGCCGAGGGTGCGGAATCGAAGCTCATGCGTGGCTCCATTGCTCCTGCAGCTGTCCGCGAACACGCACGGGGCTGCTGGGATGAAAGTAGGGAACCAGCGTACGCATTGCAGCCAGCGAAGCAACGCAATCGCGTTTGCGGTGCGCGTGGTGAAGTTCGGCGAGTTGGATGGAAGTTTCCGTGGGATTTGCCTGCGTGGAGTGCAGGGAGAGCAATCCGTCAGCAACGAGCTGGGTTTGCTCCGTTTCATCCCAGAGTCGCTCGATAAGTCTTTCGCCGGGCCGCAGGCCAATGCAGATGAGAGGAAGTTCGCGGCCGGGTGCGAAGAGATTTGCAAGGAAGCGCGCCAGATCGACGATGGCATGATCGGCATCGAGGGCAGGAGCCAGCAAAGCTGCGGAAGCTGTGCTGGTGGCGTTGTGTGCCGCAGCGATGAGCAGATGAGCGGCTTCATCGAGGGTGAGAAAAAAGCGTCGCGCGGCGGAATGGGTAATGGTCAGGGGGCTTCCCTGCAATGCCTGCTGGGCAAAGATCTCCGCGACGCTGCCACTGGAGGCGAGGATATTGCCGAGCCGGAGAGCTGTGCCACCCTTGGCGAGCACAATCATCTCAGCGATGCGTTTGGTGGCGCCCATGACGGAAGTGGGCTGGACGGCCTTGTCCGTGGATAGCATGACTAGTCTGGCCTGATGCTCTGCAGCTGCGTAGGCGATGCGGTCGGTGACGAAGATATTGTTGGCGATGGCGGCCAGCGGCTGCTGCTCCAGCATGGGCACGTGTTTGTATGCTGCGGCATGGAAGACGATGCGCGGCTTATGGATGGAAAAGAGGTCCTCCAGCAGAGCGGCATCGCCTGCATCTGCGAGGAGGAGTTGTGCTTTGGCGTTTGTTGCGTATGCAGCAAGCTGCTGCTGCAAATGGTGGAGGTGACCTTCGCTGGCATCGAGCAGAAGCAGACGGGATGCACCCAATTGTGCCAGATGCAGAGCGAGCGCGGATCCAATGGATCCGCCTGCACCCGTGATCAGGATCGGCATTTCGACGATGGCCCTGGAAGCTTCTGGCCGAGGCGGGAAGATGGGTCGGGCAAGAAAGTCGTGCCAGTCGATGCGATGCAGAGGCGCAAACACAAATGCAGTATAAATTGATTGCGAAATGCGAACGCTGATTCGGAAATTGTTCTGCAGGCGACGGGACCGAGCGGGAGATGGAGCCAGTTGTGAACATGCCATGTTCATTCGCAGCGCAATTCCGGAAAGTGCAACTGCGGGCTGCAGGCTGAGGATGCGTGATGAGGCACACGCGGGTGTCAGCTGCAGCTTCCGTATACTGATGGGTTCCAGCAAGGGAGAGTAACTGCGGTGAATGCGCAAAAAATGCGGTGTGTCCGTTTGGGACTGAGGATGCTGCTGTGTGGAGTCAGTGTGTTGTGTGTGGCCCAACCCTCTGCCCATATTCAAGCGATTCGGCTGAATAATCGCGGAGTTGCGCTGATGAGTCAGCAGTTTACGCAGCGTGCCGCGGATAGCTTTGCGCAGGCGTTGCAGGAGGATCCCACGCTGACGCAGGCTGCGATTAACGAGGGGATAGCGCTGCTGGTGCTGCAAAAGGTGGACGAGGCGAAGCGGCTGTTTCAACAGGTGATTGCAACGGAACCGAAGAATCCGCAGGCATGGTACAACCTGGGACTGGCGCAGCACACGGACAATCAGCTGAGTGCAGCGCTGGCAAGCTTTCAGCAGGCAGTTAGGCTTGATCCGCAGGATGCGGACTCGTTGTACTATGAGGGCGCCTGCTACCAGGAGATGCGTCAGTTTGATCGCGCCATTCCAATCTACAGGCAGACGCTGGCAATCAACCCATTGCATGTCTCGGCAGAGTTTGGGCTGGCCCGATCCCTGCAGCGGACAGGCGACACGGCAGAGGCAAGAAAGTGCTTTGCCCGCTTCCAGCATTTGACGAGCACCAAGATTGCTTCACCACTGGCATTGGCATATGGGGAGCAGGGACATTACTCCACGGTCAAGGCGGTGGCAGAGCCGAAGGCAATCCAGCACAGGATGATTCCAGTTCGATTTGGGATGCAGCCGATGTTGACCGCATCGACGGCAGGGCTGTCGGGAGCAACCGGCGGGGCCTGCATGATGGACGCGACGGGATCGGGACGGATGGACCTGGTGCTGATGTTGTCGGGCAAGCAGTCGATTGCCGTGCTGCACAACTCAGGTGGAGCTACGTTTCAGAGGCTGGATTCGAATGCAATCGGGTTGCATGCCAGTGGTCATGCCGTCGCATGTGCGGTGGGTGACTATGACGGTGATGGGCGCAATGATCTGGCTGTTGCGATGGAGGATCGTCTGCTGTTGTTCCGCAATCTGGGCCAGGGACATTTTGAGGATGTGACGGCAGCTGCAGGACTACTGCCGCGTAATCGCCCGACGGGCCTGACATTCGTTGACTACGATCATGACGGTCATCTGGATCTGTTTTTGACCGGGGATCCGATGCAGGTAGGCGGCGAGGCGAATGTGTTGTGGCGCAACAATGCCAACGGAACGTTCACGGAACGCACGGCAGAGACTGGTCTCGGCGGAGCGGGCAAGACCGAAGCGGCCATTCTTACTGATTTCAACAATGATCGAGCGGTGGATCTAGCGGTGACCGGCGATGCTGCCGCGCCAACACTGTATGTGAATCCGCGCGAGGGAAAGTTTCCCACACAGCCGATCTATGCCAGCACAAGCCTGCCGTCGGCGTTGGGGATTGCAGTACTGGACTTCAACAGGGATGGGTGGATGGATATTGCCATGACGCACACCGGTGCGCCGGGGATCACGCTATGGCAGAATGATGCGTCGACGAGTGGCACTGGCAGACGCTTTGCACGCGTTCCATTGCCACTTGCGGATGCCACGCGCGGATGGGGTCTGACACCGATTGACGTGGATAACGATGGATGGTTGGACGTGGCCGCAGTTGTGCAGACGCGTGTGGGCACGCAGGTGCGCGTCTTCCGCAACATGGGTAACGGCAGCTTTCAGGATGTGAGCCATAAACTGGGCCTGGACCGTATCCGATGGAAGGCGGCACGTGGCCTGATTGCTGCAGATGTGGATGGGGATGGAGCAACGGATCTGATCGTGACGCAGAAGGATGCTGCGCCGGTTCTGCTGCGCAATCTGGGTGCAAACAGGAATCACTTTGTGCGTCTTGATCTGAGCGGACTGGCGGATAACAAAACCGGCCTGGGAGCGAAGGTGGAAGTGTTTGCCGATGGTCTGTGGCAGAAGTGGGAGCTGGCGGGAGCATCCGGCTACCAGACACAGGCTCCGCCGCAGATTCTGGTGGGACTCGGAGATGCAAAGAGCATTGATCTGCTTCGCATCCTGTGGCCGACAGGCGTGCTCCAGGATGAAATAGATCTTCCACGCAAGCCGGTGGTTGCAATCAAGGAGGCGGATCGTCGGGGAAGTTCCTGTCCGGTTTTGTTTGCATGGAATGGACATCGGTATGCGTTTATTACGGATGTGATTGGTGCGGGTGTGGTGGGCCACTGGTTCACGCCGGCGCGACGCAATACTCCCAACCCGGAGGAGTGGGTGAAGATTGACGGCGCCAGCGTAAAAACCTTCAACGGCAAGGTGAGTGTGCGTTTCATGGAGCCGATGGAGGAGGTGAATTACATCGATCAGCTGCGCATGGTGGCAGTGGATCATCCGGCCGATGTAATGGTGAATCCGGATGAGCGCTTTCTGGACGATCCTCCCTTTGCCACTGGACGGGTGATTGCCAGTGTGGGAGCACATGTTCCCGCAGGCGCATGGAATGACGAAGGGAAGAGCGTGCTGGAGCGGCTGAGCCGACAGGACCATGTGTTTGTGAGCGACTTTGTGCCACTTCCCTACGACGGCTTTGCGAAGATGCATGCGCTGACACTTGACCTGGGACAGCGAGAGCCCGATAGACCCCTGCGTCTGCTGATGACGGGTTACGTTAACTACTTCAGCGCGACATCGCTGTATGCAGCCTGGCAGGCGGGCATACGGGAGATTCCACCATATGTCGAAGCAGAGTTGCCCGATGGTCGCTGGCAGCGGATTCCAGGCTTTGCCGGATTTCCGGCGGGGTTGGAGCGAACGATTGTGGTGGACCTGACGGGAAAGCTGCCTGCGGGAACTCGACGCATTCGGTTAAAAACGAATCTACAGATCTACTGGGATCAGGTGCTGGTGGATGAAAGCAGGAATGCACCGGCGCGCGCCACGGAGTTGCCGCTGGCCACAGCGACGCTACATTTTCGCGGCTACCCAAAGGAGATGGACGGAAGTAGCGAGGGCGATCTTTCCTATGACTACAATCTCGTGAGCCTGACCGGACCATTTCAGCGCGAGCGCGGAAGCTACACGCACTTTGGCGATGTTACTCCGCTGCTGAAGCGAGTGGATAATCGGTTTGCAATCTTCGGGAGTGGCGAAGGCATTGCTGCGGAGTTTGATGCCACTTCCTTGCCTGCTCTGCCTCCGAACTGGAAGCGGGATTACTTCTTTTACGCCAATGGATTTGTGAAAGATATGGACTGGTGGGATGCGTCTCCGTTCACGGTGGGACAGTTGCCGTTTCATGGAATGTCGCAGTATCCGTATCCGAAACAGGAGCAGAATCCTGACGATGATTCGTCGCTCGACTACCGATTGGAGTGGAATGACCGCTTCCACTCGGGTGAGCCGGAAGGTTTGCACTCCTTCCACTATGAGCCCAGCCCATCCACGCCGCGCGATGATCTGCAGCATGACTCGGTACCGGATGTGCAACGATGAGCGACGTTGTGCTGGCTCCGGCAGCGAGGCAGATTGCGATGGTGCGGTCCGGCGAGATTTCAGTGAGCGAGCTGGCCGAAGCTCACATCCAACAAATTGCGCGGGTGAATCCGCAACTGAACGCATTTGCAGATTTTGATGCAGACCGAGTGCGCGAGCAGGCGCGAAGGCTGGATCAGATGCCTGAGCCGCGCGGACCGCTGCACGGCCTTCCGGTTACGGTGAAATCCTCCATTGCGGTCGCGGGCTATCGCTGCGAGATTGGCAGCCTGCTACACAAAAACGAAATTCCGGATGCAGATGCATGCGTCGTTGCGCGATTGCGCGCTGCAGGAGCACTGCTATTGGGCACGACAAACTGTCCGGAGTTCCTGATGGCGTATGAGACGGCCAATCTGCTGCATGGCCGTGTACAAAACCCGTGGGATCTGGATCGGACACCTGGAGGCTCGAGCGGGGGCGAGTCGGCAGCCATTGCGGCGGGAATGTCCGCAGGTGGACTGGGCAGCGATAGTGGCGGCTCGGTGCGGGTGCCGGCACACTTTACGGGGATTTGCTCGCTGAAGCCGACTCCGGGGCGCATTCCGGGGCGCGGACATCTGCCGCCATGCGTGGGGCCGTTTGCAACGTTGGGTGCAATTGGTCCCATGGCGCGTACTGCAGAGGATGTGGCGCTACTGTTTGAGGCGTTGAGCGGACAGGATCCCATCGATCCCATCAGTCCACCGATGCTGTATCGCGAGTGGAGTCTGGCGGAATTGCGATCGCAACGCGTCGGATTTTTTGAGGATGACAGAGTGATCCCGGTGACGCCGGAGACGCGTGCTGCTGTACGCGAGGCGGCGGAAGCATTGCGGGCGTGTGGATTGGATGTTGTCCCATTTCGTCCTCGCGCGCTGGAAGCGATGCGAGAACTGTGGTGGAAGTTTTTTGTGCAGTGCGGGGCAATGTTTTACGAGCCCTCCATTCGCGGCAGGCACGAACTGCTGAGCCCCATCTTCCGGGAGTTTCTGGGAATTTCGGAAGCTTCAAAACCTCTGACGGCAACGACGCTGCTGGAGGCATGGGCAGAGATGGACATCGTGCGCGGGAGGATGCTGGAAGAGATGCAGGAGTATCCGGTCATCCTGAGTCCAGTCGCGGCGATTCCTGCCTTCCGGCATGGGGAGCGCAGTTGGCAGATTGACGAAGTTCCAGTTCTTTATCTGGATGCGGTTCGCTACACGCAATGGTGGAACACAATGGGCGCACCGGCAGCGGTGGTGCCGGTTGGCTGCTCGCGTGAAGGGCTGCCCATCGGTGTGCAGATTGCTGCGCGACCCTATGAAGACGAGACGGCGCTGGGCGTGGCAAGACTTCTGGATGCAGCGTTTGGATATCGTCCACCATGGATCGCGCGGGGTTGAGTGCATCTTCCATCCATGGATGGAGGCGCACAATTTGTTGAAACGCTAGACTGACTCTTCGATTGATTGTTTGCAAGAAGAGGAGTTCTGCGTGCAGAACAATAGGCAGAGTGAATTTGCCGACAGCCCCGATGTATTTCTTGGCGCAAGTGGTGTAGAAACCCAGATTCCAGTGAGCAACTTTATGGTGGCTGGTGACGATTTCGTCATCATGGCTGGGTCGTGCTCGATGGAGACCGAGAGCCTGTTCGTGTCCATGGCACTGCATGCGCAGCAATGGAGGACGCGGGTGCTGCGTGGAGGAGCATTCCAGCCGCGCACTTCGTCGTATGCCTTTCAAGGTCTGGATATGGATCGACTGAAACTGCTGGACCGTGTTTGTGCCGAAAAGGGGCTGGCGATCGACACCGAGCGGATACCGTGGATTTCTCTGCGCTCGCAGCAGGCACAAAGTCTGGATATGTTTCAGAGGGCAGGTGGAAGCGTGGTGGTGGCGGAATGAATCCGATTTCCAGCAAGGTTCTCTTGTGTGCGGCGATACTTTCCTGCACGATGTGGCTTGGTGTTTCCTCTGTATCTGCGCGTGCGTTGGCTCCGGATTTCATCGTGACCGCCGCACCGGTCTACAAGCCTCTTGCAGAGTTGCGCGGAGGTGAGCGATTTCCTGAGGGAGCGCAACTGCTCCTGGTTCACGAGGGAAAAGCGACGATACTGGTTCCCGATTTTGTCGCAAGTGCCGACGCGGATCTCTCCTATGACGGGAAGTCGGTGCTGTTTGCAGGCAAGCGGACATTAGGAGATCGGTGGCAAATCTGGGAAGTGAATCTGGCGAATCATTCTGTCCGCAGGGTTGTTTCTACAGCGACGGATGCAGAGCGTCCACTGCATCTTCCCGGTGGTCGGCTGGTGTGGGCCGAGCGAACCGGTCAGATGTTTGAGCTCGACTCCACCGACAATGGTCCGAGCCGGAAGCCGGCACCACGCAATCCGACTGCTGATCCAGGCCCACTGCTGCTTACTCATCTGCAGGGCAGTGCATTTCCTGTGGTTGTGCTGCGGGATGGCAGGATTTTGTTTGAAGCCGGATATCCGCTGGGTTCTGGGTCCATACCGGAGTTGTATCTGGTGTATGCGGATGGGTCTGGTGTGGAGTCTGTGCGCTGCGATCATGGTCGTGCGCGATGGGGTGGTACGCAACTGGAGTCCGGCGATACGGTCTTTACGCATGGCAACTCGCTGGCGCGCTTTACCTCGGCGCAGGCCAACGAAGTTCCCGTGGCGGCGCCGCGCGGCGAATATGCCGGATCAATGGCGGAGATCGCTCCTGATCTATGGCTGATGAGCGCAAGGACTGGCGCAGAGAAGCACTACACGATTCGCGCCTGGAAGCCGGGTGATCGTGCGATGCAGACAGTCCTTGCCGAGCATGGAAGAGATCTTGTGGAGCCGGTTCTCTTCGCACCGCATGCGCGGCCCAACCGGCATCCTTCCGGACTGCACCCGTGGGATTATGCCAACCTGCTGGCATTCGACTCACGACTGTCCCGTGCGGGCGACTTGAAAACAGCGCCAGCTTCCGTGCGATTGGAGATGCAGGATCGGAGTGGGAAGACAGTTGCAATGGGAACTGCGCCGGTGGAGAAGGATGGTTCGTTCTTCGTGAAAGTTCCGGGAGACAGACCGCTTCGGTTTGTGTTGCTGGATAAGCATGGTGCGGTTCTGCGGCGTGAACGTGGCTGGTTCTGGGCTCGCGGCGGAGAGCAGAGAATCTGCGTGGGCTGCCACACAGGACCGGAACGATCCACGGAGAATCGGGTACCGGAAGTGCTGCTTCGTTCAACGACCCCTGTTGATCTGACGGTTCCTATAAAGCCTGCTGCACAGCATCGTGCGGGCAAGGAGGGCAACTGAGATGCGGAAGATCACGGCATTCCTTTTCAGCGTGGTCACGGTTGCTGCAGCACAGCCAGGACCCGCACCATCGGCCTTGACTGTGCGATGCGGTGACTCTGGGCAAAACACGGTTGCAGCAACATCAACAGCCACGCCGGGCAGCTGCAATGGCGCGGTGTCGCAGGAGCATGCGGCCATTCGCTTTGAGGATGCGACTGCGAAATCCGGCATCCATTTCACGCACAGCTTCGGATCAGCACGGTTGGGATCGCTGCTCGAAGGAACCGGAGCCGGCTGCGTATGGTTCGACTACAACAACTCGGGAAGGCCTTCGCTTTATGTGGTGAACGGTCGCCCGCTGGAGGATGCGATGCATCCGTATCCGCTCAAGGTGAAGCCCAGTACGCCACCGCACAATCATCTGTATCGCAATGATGGCAACGGACGATTTACTGACGTGACCGAGGAGTCCGGCTTGAATCCGGAGATGTATTCGATTGCTGCAACCGCCGGGGATTATGACAACGACGGCATGGAGGATTTGCTGGTAACCGGTTACGGAAAAGTGGCTCTTTACCACAATGATGGCCAGGGACACTTCCAGGATGTGACGGCCAAGGCTGGAATCAAGGTTGAGGGCTGGAGCATTAGCTCCACCTGGCTGGATTATGACAGGGACGGCTGCCTGGATCTGCTGGTGGGGCGATATGTGAAGTTCGATCCCAAGTACCGCACGTACTACGCGGCAGACAACTATCCAGGGCCGCTCGCCTATGCCGAACAAACCAATGTGTTGTTCCACAACAACTGCGACGGAACATTCACCGACGTTACTACGAAGTCGGGGATGGGATCTGTTCCCGGGCGCACGATGGGTGTGATCGCAGCAGACTTTGACAACGATGGATGGGACGATCTTTACGTTGCCAATGACAGTACGCAGAATTTTCTGTTTCGCAACAAGCACGATGGAACCTTTGAGGAGATTGGCAATGAATCGGGTTCGGCTTATGGGCAGGATGGAGAAGCGACCTCGTCGATGGGAGCCGTGGCTGCAGACTTCTGGAATCGCGGTGTGCTGGATCTGTGGGTGACGGATGGCAGCTTCAACCGCTTTCTGAAAAATCTGGGTGCGCCGCCACTGGGGACATCATCGTCCGGGTCGCAATCGGAGTGGAAGGGCTTTGAAGATGTGACCGCCGAGGCGGGAATTTCCCAGACCGATGCGCAGTATGTGAGCTGGGGATCCGGCGTGTATGACTTCGATAACGATGG
>JAKBAG010000104.1 GCA_021809235.1 Acidobacteriota bacterium | reverse complement strand
GGGCCGTCAGAGCAATTTTTCAATCTGTTCTGCAATCTCGGACGGAGCAACACGCGGGGCAAATCGCTCGACCACATGACCCTGCCGATCCACTAGAAACTTGGTGAAGTTCCACTTAATGGCTTCCGTGCCAAAGATGCCGGCCTTTTCCCGTGTCAGAAACTGATACAGTGGGTGGGCTCCGGAGCCGTTGACCTCAATCCGGCTGAAAATGGGAAAGCTGACCCCATAGTTTGCCTGACAGAAGGCACCGATCTCCTCGCTGGAGCCGGGTTCCTGCGCTCCAAACTGGTTGCAAGGAAAACCCAGTACAACCAGTCCCCGCTCCTTGTACTGCTTATAAAGCAGCTCCAGACCGGCATATTGCGGGGTAAATCCACATTTGGAGGCGGTGTTTACAATCAGCAGAACCTTGCCTGCAAAGCTGGAAAGCTGGCATTCCGTACCATCCAGAAGGGTTGCCGAGTAGTCGTAAATCGAAGAGGAATTGGCGATCATCGGGAAAGCCTCACAAGTCGGGTTGCGTTACGTCTATAGATTAGCGAATCCGGGCAGACGGTCGAGGGTCCACGGCAGCAGAATGCTGTCGAGTGCTTTGACCGGATGAAGATGGGCAGCTTGCGCGAATGCGAAAGCAGAGGCAAAGCTGCTGAAGATTTGGGCAGGTGTGGTGCGGTCCAATATAATCAAGTTTTCGCCAACCTACATGGATTCCGGGGGAGATTCCCGGAGGCATGCGGTCCGGAAGCAGATGGCCGCGTTTCGGGCCAGTACGATTTTTTCGAGCAGTGAGGGTGCGCATATCTTTCCCGTTCAGTCGATCCAAGCTCAGTGTATGACCAGCGGTTCCCGCGAAGAGATGACGCCAGCGAGCGTCGGGTCCACTCGATCCCGGAATCCGCAGCGAAGCCGCCGCAGCCCCGTTCGCGCCATGTGGCGCGCGATGGTGATGCTGGTCGCAACCCTGTGCCTGTTCAGCGGATTTTCCATTTCCGCTCATGCACAGGAGGGTCCGAATACGATCTATCAGATCCGCGTGATCGGAAATCGACGTATTCCGAAAGAGACCATCCTTGCGCGCCTGTTTACCCATGCGGGAGACACCTATGATCGCGAGTCGATTGAGCGTGACTTCAATTCCCTGTGGAATACAGGCTACTTCGACAATCTCCGTATTGAGCGGGAGGACTCGGACAAGGGCATCATTCTGGATATTTTTGTCGTGGAGCGCCCCACCATCCGCGAAATTAATTACAAGGGGCTCAATTCCGTCTCGCAATCTGACGTGCTGGACCGCTTCAAGAAGGAAAAAGTCGGTCTGTCGGTTGAAAGCCAGTTTGACCTGACCAAGGTGAAACATGCCGAGACTGTTTTGAAGCAGCTGCTGGCCGAGCATGGCCATCAGTTTGCGACAATTCGCACTGAAGTCAAGAGGATCCCTCCCGCTTCCGTTCAGGTGAACTTCAATATCAAGGAAGGCCCAACGGTGAAGGTGGGCAACATTCGCTTCGTGGGCAACCAGCACCTGAGCAGCCTGGTACTGCGACGCGCGATGAAAAACCTGCGTCCCATCGGTATTCCCTACTCCATCTTCTTCGAGGACCTGTTCCCGAAGACCTATGACAGCTCCAAGCTGGAAGAAGACGCCGAGCGCGTGCGTCAGGTCTACCGCGACCATGGTTATTACAGTGCTGCCGTGGAAGACCCCAAAACCCAGATTCGCGACCAGGGCGGCTTGAACCTGTTCACCTTCCAGCCAAACAAAGGCAAGCGCATCGACATCCTGATGCCCATTGAAGAGGGTGACCGTTATCGTCTGAGCCACATCACCTTTACCGGCAACAAGGCTGTCACCAATACCCGCGCTCTCCGCAACACGTTTCCGATCAAGGATGGCGCGATCTTCAACGCAACTGCCGTGGCCAAAGGCCTGGAAAACCTGAAGAAGTCCTATGGTCAGTTGGGCTATATCAACTTTGGAGCCATTCCCAGCGCAACTGTTAACGAGAAGGACCACACGGTTTCTCTCAACGTGGACATCGACGAAGGCAAACAGTTCTATGTTTCCCGCATCGAGATCCAGGGCAACACTTTGACCCGGGATCGCGTGATCCGCCGCGAACTTCTGCTGCAGGAAGGGCAGGTGTATAACTCGCAGCTCTGGGAGTACAGCCTTTTGCGCCTGAACCAGCTTGACTACTTCGATCCATTGAAAGTTGATCAGGATACAGAAGCCCACCAGAACACGGAAGCCGGGACGGTGGATCTGCTGCTCAAGGTTAAGGAGAAAGGGAAGAACTCAATTGGCCTGAATGGTGGAGTTTCCGGCCTGGAAGGAGCCTTCCTCGGGGTCAACTATCAGACCAACAACTTCCTTGGCTTGGGCGAAACACTCAGTCTGCAGGCGAACCTGGGCAACGTACAGCGACAGTTCCTGTTTGGGTTTACACAGCCGTATATCCACAACCGCCCGATCAACGTTGGATTCCAGATCTTCAACACCAAGTCCGATTACAACCCGGCAAAGAATTACGCAGCCACATCGGGTATTGGCTTCAACCAGCAGATGGCCAACAACACACTGGTGCAGAACTATAACAGCGCACAGACCGGCCTGAACTTCTCCATGAGCTATCCGCTGCCGCACCATAACTTCCAGCGGGTTGGCTTCACCTACTCGCTGACGCGGGCAACCATCACCGCTTTCAGCTCTGCCTCGCAGACACTGTTCCAGACGCTGAATTTCCGCTCCGGTATTCAGGGGCAGAATGCGCTGGCGGGCATCATCAACAGCTCTCTATCCTTGAGCTACAGCTTCAGCACCATCAGCGATCCCTATCGACCGCGAACAGGCAAGGAGTTTTCCGCCCTTGTCCAAACATCTGGCCTCTTTGGCGATGTCCGCTATGTGATGCCGGCTTTGGCCTACAAGCAGTTCACGCCGATGAAAGGCCTGTGGCCATCCTCCCAGGGCCGCAACGTGCTGGGATGGCGCGCCGAACTGAAGTACATCCAGGGCTACGGCGGCGATGTGGCGCCACCCAACAACCGCTTCTACGCTGGCGGCGAAGCCGATCTTCGCGGTTTCGACGTTCGCTCAGCCACCCCTTACGCTTACATTCCCAATCGGATCACCTTCCAGCTGGAAAATCCGGATGGAAGCTGTATCCCGCGTGATCCTTACAACCCGCAGCTGAACCAGTGCATTCAGATTCCGCTGCCGGTCTACAGCATCGTTTCCATCGGTGGCGATACGAACTTTACCAACAATCTGGAGTATCGTATCCCCATCATTGGACCCATCACATTTGCGATCTTTGACGACTTCGGGATTGCGGCTTCGGTGGACAATAACCAGCTGCAGGAGAGCCCGGAAGGCTACGCCAGCCTGAACTCGCCTCTCTATGGCTGCCCGGTCTATAACAATGGCACCTGTGAAGGTGGTGTTCCGATTCACTTCAGTGACTATATCCGTCCGCTTGCTGGAACCAACTTCCGTCCCCGTATGTCGGCAGGTGGAGAGTTGCAGGTGCTGATGCCGATCATCAATGCTCCTGTCCGTGTCTATTACGCATGGAATCCGATGAGAATCAATCGGCAGGATCCAGGAGAAACCCTGATCACCCGTTCCATGTTCCCGCCTGGCGGCGCTGGGGATTATTCCTACCAGCGAGCCATCCAGCTGTACGGGCCACAGTACCTGCTGCGTGAGCCGCATGCCACCTTCCGCGTAACGGTCTCCACCACCTTCTAGTCAATCTCTCCATCCCTTAGAAGCCCTTCGCGAGCAATTGCTCCGAAGGGCTTTTTGCTGGGCTGATTTCACAAGATACTCCGCTCTCGATCTGCGCGAAATTGCTGATTTTCACGGCTTGTTTCGTTTGACCAAGGCAGGCACCACTCCTATAATCCAGATAGTTCCTGCTGACGTCTCTGTCCGCATCCCACTGTGTTTTCCATGCTTCTGGCAGTATCTGAAGGTGGAACCCATGGAGAGCTAGGAGATACCCACCAGGAAGCGATGTCTTGCTTTCTTGAAGGAATGCGGGCAAAACCAAAACAGGAAGACCGAAGGAGCTTTTGAAGTCGATGAAACGTACCCTCACCCTAGCAGTTCTCGCTGCGTCGAGCCTGACCATCGGAGCTGTCGCACAGACACCCGCACGGTCTGCATCCACCGCATCGGCACCCAGCAAAATTGCCGTGATCGCCTTCCAGGCTGCCGTGGCTCAGACCAATGAAGGGCAGCGCGACTTTGCAGACCTGCAGCAGAAGTTTCAGCCAAAGCGTGCGCAGCTCAAAACCCTCAATGACGAGATTGAGGCCATGAAGAAGCAGTTGCAAACGCAGGCATCCACGCTCACCTCCCAGCAGACTGCCGACAAGACCCGCCAGATCGACGAGAAGACCAAGCAACTCCAGCGGGAAGCTCAGGATGCCCAGTCGGACTTTCAGCAGTCCGTGCAGGACATGTACAACGGCCTGGCCTCCAAGGTCTATGACGTACTCAACACCTACGCTAAGCAGCACAACTACACCCTCGTCGTTGACGTAAGCCAGCAGCAGAGTCCTGTGCTTTGGGCAGCTGAATCCACAAACATCACCAAGGACATTGTGGCTGCCTACAACGCCAAGTCCGGTGTGCCTGCGCCTGCCGCACCAGCGCAGTCCGGAGGGCTTCCCTCGGCCCCCAAACCGGCCTCTCACTGAGTTTTACCCCTCAGGGAAGTAGAAAGCCCCGGCTTCGGCCGGGGCTTTCTTTTCAAAGGATTGTCCCTAAGAATCACCTTGACGGAGAAAACGCCCTCCCTGTGGAAAAAAATGTGGAAGAATTCTGAGAAAGCACGGAAGTTTCGCGCCCCTGATCCCTCATGCCAAAACGGGAAGGAAATGCGAGTTCATTAACATATTTACAATCAACCACTTAATGAATTTCCGTGAAAGGTGGAATCTAGTTGACAAACAGCTGTGCTGTTTTGTAACTGAGTTAGAGCTTTCCACAGTTTGTGATGAAAAATTCGTGAATCGTTGCAGGAAATCTATGCAGTTTCGAGCGTAAGAGCAGTCAGGAAAGGATTGAGCTGCATGGAATCGCGGGGCGGCAGATACTCTTGACGATCGTCAAGAGTTTTGTGCATCTTCTCCAACGCGAAGAACGGCCAGAAATGCCTCCTGCGGAATGTCAACCTTACCGATCCTCTTCATACGCTTCTTTCCTTCCTTCTGCTTTTCCAGGAGCTTGCGCTTGCGGCTGATGTCACCGCCGTAGCACTTGGCGATGACGTTTTTGCGCAACGCAGCTACTGTTTCGCGTGCCACCACCTTGGAGCCAATGGCGGCCTGGATGGCAACTTCAAACTGCTGTCGCGGGATGAGCTCACGCATTTTCGATACCAGCGCGCGACCGCGTTCATAGGCATGGTCGCGGTGCACAATGATCGAGAGCGCGTCGACCGGATCGCCGGAGACGAGAATATCCATCTTTACCATTGGTGATATCCAGGAACCGGCAGGCTGATAGTCCAGGGAAGCATAGCCACGCGATACGGACTTAAGGCGGTCATAAAAATCGAGGACGATTTCATTGAGCGGCAGCTCATAGGTGAGCATAACGCGGGTAGGTGTTACGTACTCGAAGTTGATCTGCTTGCCGCGTTTTTCCTCCACCAGCTTGAGAATACCGCCCACATACTCCTCGTTGGTCAGGATCATGGCGCGGATGATGGGCTCTTCTATTGTTTCGATATTGGTGGTATCCGGCCAGCGAGATGGGTTATCCACTTCGACCACTTCACCGCTGGTGAGGGTGATGCGATAGCGCACACCTGGAGCCGTGGTGATCAGATCCAGGTTGTATTCGCGTTCAATGCGCTCCTGAATGATTTCCATGTGCAACAGGCCTAGAAATCCGCAGCGGAAGCCGAAGCCGAGAGCCACCGAGGATTCCGGCTCAAAAAAGAAGCTGGAATCGTTGAGGCGCAGTTTTTCCAGAGCATCTCGCAGCAGGGTGTGCTCGTGGGAGTCCACCGTGTAGAGCCCGGCAAAGACCATGGGCATGGTCTCCATGAACCCGGGAAGTGCGGCTGTTGCTGGACGATCGTCTTCCGTGACCGTATCGCCAATCTGGGTGTCGGCCACATTCTTGATGGTTGCGGTAAAGAATCCGACTTCGCCTGCGACCAGTTCCTGAATCTCTACCGGTTTGGGAGTTAGCACGCCCATAGCATCAATGGTGTACACACGACCATTGGACATGAAGCGGATCCGCTGCCCCTTGTGCATGCGACCGTGAATGATGCGAGCCAGGACAACCACGCCGCGATAGGGATCAAACCAGGAATCAAAAATGAGCGCCTGCAAGGGAGCTTCCGGATCGGCAACCGGCGGAGGAAGACGATGGACAATGGCTTCCAGCACATCATCAATGCCCTGCCCGGTTTTGGCGCTCACCGGGATGGCATCGGTAGCATCGAGCCCAACGGCTTGTTCAATAGCTTCCTGGGTACGCGTGATGTCAGCAGACGGCAGGTCGATTTTGTTGATAACTGGAATGATCTCCAGCCCACCGTTGATGGCCAGATACGCATTGGCCAGGGTTTGCGCTTCCACGCCCTGACTGGCATCGACGACGAGCAATGCGCCTTCACAGGAAGCCAGCGAGCGGGATACTTCATAGCTGAAGTCCACGTGACCGGGAGTGTCAATCAGGTTCAGCTGATAGGTGACTCCATCCCGCGCCTGGTACATCATGCGGACGGCATGGGCTTTAATGGTGATACCGCGCTCGCGCTCCAGATCCATGGCATCGAGCACCTGAGCCTGCATTTCCCGCGCCGTCAGAGATCCCGTCCGCTCCAGCAATCGATCTGAGAGGGTGGATTTGCCGTGGTCGATATGCGCAATAATCGCGAAATTTCTAATCAGGTGGGCGTCCATAGATGGGTGGGCGAGCGGCACCACGGGAGCTATTCCGCAGGCTGGACTCTCTTAGATAGCTTATCATCGGGAGAGTCGTTGCAAGTTGCCGCGCGGGCCGCGCAAACGGCATCAGAATCGATTCTGGCGAAGCGCCGGGCCCACACTTCCGGGTCTTCGACCATCGCCACCAGGACTGGAAATGAAACGGAAGAACTGGACACGGAACGGACCGTGGACCCTTGTGCTGATGACTGCCATTTTGCTTGCTGGCTGCAAGGGTACAGAAACCCGGCCAACACCTGCAGCGACGGCACCTTCGGTAGTCGACGGCAACGGACAGAATCCGACCTCTTCCAACGTCACAGGAAAAGCCGACCGACAGAGTCCGCTGCCAGAGCAGCAACTGCGGATTGCACAGATCATTGCCGAAGTGGAGCTAGACCTGAAGCAGGGTCAAGCTAGCTATCGGGCTGGAAAACTGACAGAAGCCAGGAAGCACTTTGATGCTGCAGTGGATACCATGCTCGCAAGCGATATGGACATCCGAACCAACTCGCAGCTTTTAGATGAGTACAACCATGTTCTGGATGTGGTGAATGGGCTGGAGATGGAGGCACTGAAGCAGGGAAACGGATTTGCCCCGGTGGAAGAGCCCACGCCTGCGGATGTGGCCAACGATGTCACCTTCGCAGTCGATCCAAACCTGGTGGCGCGGGCACGCGCCAACCTGGCCACCACACGCAGCGATCTGCCGCTGGTAATCAACGATTACGTTGCCGGGTTTATCAACTTTTTCGCCAATACCAAGATCGGCCACAACACACTGAAGCATTCGCTGGAGCGCAGCGGAAAGTATCGCGCAATGATTCAGCGCGTGATGGCAGAAGAGGGCGTGCCGCAGGATCTGATTTATCTGGCCGTGGCTGAATCGGGCTTTCAGCCTCAGGTTGTAAATCGGCAATCCGGCGCAGGCGGTATGTGGCAGTTCATGCCTCACGGCAACTACGGTCTGCTGCGTAATGGATATGTTGACGAGCGCTTTGACCCGGAGAAATCCACGCGTGCCTATGCGAGGTACATGAAATTTCTTTACGATCAGCTCGGCGACTGGTACCTCGCCATGGCCGCCTATGACTGGGGAGCCGGCAACGTCCAACGTGCGGTGCAGAAGACCGGCTATGCCGACTACTGGGAGCTGTACAGGCGCAATAACCTGCCCGGTGAAACCAAAAACTATGTACCGGAGATTCTGGCAGCCATCATCATCGCCAACAACAAGAAGCAGTACGGCTTTGATGATCTGTCGATGGATCCGCCCGTGGTTACGGACACGGTGAACATCAACTACTCGGTTGACTTGCGACTGGTCGCTGATCTGGTGCATGCGGATCCACGCGAACTCATGGCCCTGAATCCATCCCTGTTGCGCATGCAAACGCCACCAGCAGAGATGCTGACCCAGCCATTCTCACTTCATCTTCCAGCCGGTACAGCAGCATCCTTTGAAGCAAAGATTCAACTCATCCCGGTGGAACATCGGACGGCTTGGCGCTACCACACGGTCACGGCAGACGACACACTTGCCAGCGTAGCGCGCAGCTATCACGTGAGCGTGGAAGAGCTGGCGCGCGTCAATCATCTTCAGTCAGATGACACCCTGCAGAGCGTATCGGCACTCGTAATTCCGGCAGCGCCAGTGATTGCTCCGCGGCGACACACGACCTATTACCGCGCACATCACGGCGATACTTTGGTGACCATCGCGGATCGATTTGGAGTTTCCCTTTCTGATCTGCGCCGCTGGAATCATCTGTCCGGAACCCATGTCCACAACGGAGAGCGTATCCGCGTGATAGCGCCAGAAGCCAGTATTCATCAGCCTTCCAGCCACTCCCGCATACATGGGAAAAAAGGGAAAACAGTACGTAGCAAAGCAGTGCACGCTACCGGAAGTAGCAGCAACCACACGCGTGCACAGCAGTCACAAGACGCCCATCGAAAGCGAAAATCAAAACGGTCCACGTCGACCTCATCCAGCACAAAACGAAAAAAAATACAGAAGTAGTCAATTACGTACTTGTCAGTGCTCGCATTTCGTAGCAAGCTATTGCTAAAATGTGCGCCGATGGCGTATGCGCAAAATCAGCGCGACAAAGTTTTTAGAGTAGTACGGCACGGAGCAGGAGCTGGAGGAAATCGAGATGAATCGGATGATCCGCGTACATGCTGCTGGGGAATCGGGAGAGGGTTCTTTGCCCCCGATTTTTCAGCCCGTGCAGGACGTGGAGTTGCAGGATGATCCGGCACCCAGCATGGAGTCGGGCGAGAGCCTGCTGATCGCTGAAGCGGTCATGATGGTCGCCGTCCCTATGGACACCGCCGCACCGATGCCAGCTGCAAAGGCTCGCCGCGCATATGCCCAAAAGTCGGCGGCAAAGTCAGCAACCAAGATTTCAGGAAAGAGATCTGCGGTGAAGTCTGCCGCGACAAAGTCTGCCGCAAACAAGCAGAGTAGTTCTGGTGCAAAAAGCGGCGGCAAGAC
>JAKBAG010000103.1 GCA_021809235.1 Acidobacteriota bacterium | reverse complement strand
CCATCTGGCCGTCGCATACAATACATTTCGAGTGGAGGTGGGTACGTGACGATTGAGGATGCGGTGAAGCAGGCAACGATTGCGGCGATGAAGGCACGGGAGTCCGAGCGGACGACCACGTTGCGTATGGTGACGGCGGCTCTGAAGAACAAGGCTATTGAAAAGCGTGCCAAGAGTGCGGAGCCGTTGACCGAAGCCGAGGCCCAGCAGGTGCTGGCTGGAATGATCAAGCAGCGGCGGGACTCCGTGGAGCAGTTCACGGCTGGCAACCGGCCGGAACTGGCTGCCAAGGAAATGGCGGAGATTGCGATTCTGGAGGAGTTTCTGCCCAAGGCGCTGAGCCCGGAAGCGCTGCAGGCCCTGGTGCAGGAGTCGGTGGCCGAGGTGGCTGCAACCAGCGGCCAGAAGCCGACGGCGCGGGAGATGGGGCTGGTGATGAAGGCGGTGCAGGCCAGGTTGGCATCCGGCGGCCATCGCGCCGAAGGGCGTGTGGTGAGCGAAGTCGTCAAGGCCGCGCTGGCCTGAATTTCCCACTGGAAAAGCTGGGCGCGACGGGCAGGTCGGCGTAGGATGTTGGCGGGAGAGATTCGCCATGACGACGCGTCGCGAATTGCTGAAGCTGGGGGCCTGTGCCATACCTGCACTCGCCCTGGATCCGTTCCATGGATGGGGTGCGCAGTCCGGAGAGCCGCAGCCGCTGGCTGCTCCGCTGGCCGAGTTCCATTACGGCCAGGTGACGCTGCTGCCGGGGCTGGCGGAGCGCCAGTTTACCCAGACGCAGACCGTGCTGATGGGCTTGAACGAGGATGCATTGCTGGCGCCGTTTCGCATGCGCGATGGCCTGGCCGCGCCCGGGCCACGGCTGGGCGGATGGTATGACGCCGGTGGCTTTGCTCCCGGCCACGCCTTTGGGCAGTGGATTTCCGCCCTGTCTCGCGGCTATGCCGTGGACCATGACCCGGCCAAGCGGGCTCGGGTCCAGAAGCTGCTGACGCTCTACGGACAGGCGATTCAGGGAAAGTTCTTCACGGACTTTCGTTTCCCGGCCTACGACTACGACAAGCTGGTGATCGGGCTGATCGACGCGCATGAGTTTGCCGGCATTCCTCAGGCCTTTGCGCTGCTGGACCAGACTACGGACGCGGCACTGCCGCATCTGGAGCCGATGGCGCTCGATCGCGATGCGGCCCAGCGGCAGTGGCGCGCCTCCGTGGGCGACAAAACCAGCGAGGACTATACCTGGGACGAGCCGTATACGCTGCCGGAGAATCTGTACCTTGCTGCCAGTCGTGGAGCCGGTGCGCGCTACCGCCAGATGGCCGGGCGCTATCTGCTGGACCGGACGTGGTTTGATCCGCTGGCGGAGAATCGCAACGTGCTGGCTGGGCACCATGCGTACAGCTTCTGCAACTCGCTGAGCTCGGCCATGCAGGCGTATCTGAGCGCGGGCAGTGCAAAGCATTTGCAGGCGGCGCGGAATGGGTTTGCGATGATTCGCGCGCAGAGCTTTGCCACCGGAGGATGGGGACCGAATGAAAGCTTTGTAGAGCCGGGGACAGGCGCTTTGAAGGCCAGCCTGACCGGAACGCGACACAGCTTTGAGACCCCCTGCGGCAGCTATGCACACATGAAGATCACCCGCTACCTGACGCGCGTGACCGGCGACGGCAGCTACGGGGACAGTCTGGAGCAGGTGCTCTGGAACACGGTGTTGGGTGCGATGCCGCTACAGCCGGATGGGAAGGCTTTTTACTACTCCGACTACAGCAATGAGGGCGGCAAGTTCTACTTTAGCGATCGTTGGCCCTGCTGCTCCGGTACCCTGCCGCAGGTGGCGGCCGACTATCGGATTGCGGCCTATCAGCGTGGTCCGGAGGGGATTTTCGTCAGCCAGTATCTGGCTTCGGAGCTGCGCTGGACCGAAGTTGACGGCAGTGAATGGACCCTGAGCCAAAGTGGCGGCTACCCGCTGGACGAGCAGGTGCATCTGCGGCTAACCGGCAATCGCCCAAGCCGCTTCTCGCTGGCCGTAAGAGTGCCGGCCTGGGTGGGCTGCAGCGGGCTCAGGATGAGCGCACGAGTGAATGGTACGCCCGTACCGCTGGAGGTGCAGCACGGCTACGCGAGCATACGCCGACAGTGGCACAGTGGCGACTCCGTGACGCTGCACATTCCGCTGCCGTTGCGGCTGGTGGCCATTGAGCCGGCATCGAATACGGTGGCGCTGATGCGCGGACCGCTGGTGCTGTTTCCGCTGACCCATGAGTCGCCTGCCGTAACCCGGCAGCAGATGCTGGCAACGCACCGGACCAGTAGGATGGACTGGGCCATGAACAGCTCTGGCGGGCTGGTGCGGCTGAAGCCGTTTGTGGCCATCGGCAACGAGCCCTATCGGACTTATCTTGACGTTGCGACGAATGCCTGAGCCCGCAGAGTCCGGTTACTGGCGGCTGATGCGCACGAAGACACCGTCGGGCAGTGAGCCTTCCACGAAGTGCACGACGCCGTTTTTGACAAAGCCCAGCGCGGTCTGCGGACTGGCAGAACTGCTGCCTCCCGGACCGGGCTGGACTTCACGGTTCGAGCCGGGCCGACCTGGGGTCTTCGAGCTGGTCTGCACTGTGCTCTTCAGGCTGGCTTCCGCCTTCGGTTGCGGGCTGCGGCCCATGCCGCGGTCCATGGCTTCGTTGGCCAGTTGATCGGCCAGCTTGTTTCCGCCGCGCAGCGTGTGCTGCATCTCGAAGTGATCCAACTGCCGCACGCGGCGCTGCGCCTCCTCCCAGAGCGGACGCAGATCGGGGCTGTTGACCTTGTAGCGGCCCTGCATCTGGCGAACCATCAGCTCGGAGTCTGCGACGACGCGCAGGCGGCGGTAGCCCTGGTCCAGTGTCCAGGCAAGCACGGCCAGCAGGGCGGAGTATTCGGCATAGTTATTGGTGCGCTTGCCCAGGTACTCGCTCAGCCGGGCCAGCACCTGTCCGGAGGCATCCTCCAGTACGGCGCCGAAGCCGGCCGGCCCGGGATTTCCGCGGGAGCCTCCGTCGCAGTGGGCAATGATCAGGGTCTGGGAGTGCTGTTGGGTGGCAATCTCGTCGGGCATAGAGAACAGTGTAAGCGGTGGGCCAAAGTGACGGGGCTGGATGTGCTCACGAAATGGCCGTCTGCGGCGTCCATGAGAAAGGCAGCCGGGGACGATGGCAGCCACGCTGCAGGAGGAGAGGCAGCAGAGACTGGCAGGCGAGGCTAGGCATGGCAGGCGAGGCATTCCCCCTGAATCCGGCAGCAGCATGGACACAGCGGCCGGGGGTACAATCCACTCAAGCGATGGAAATCAAGCTGAGTGGCGGAAAAAGCGAGCTGGCGCGGATACGCGGGGTAAGCAACCGGGAGACGACCCCGGAGGCGCAGCAGGCGCGTGCCACGGAGATGGAGCTGATCCGCGAGGCGCAGGCCGGTTCCCGGACGGCTTTTGATGCGCTGGTGCGCCAGTACGAGCATCAGGTGCTGCGACTGGCCCTTCACCTGACCGGCAGCGAGCAGGATGCGGAGGATATTTATCAGGAAGCGTTCCTGAAGGCCTACCGGTACCTGGGCAACTTCCGCTTTGAATGCTCGTTTTATACCTGGATGTACCGGATTGTGACTAACCTGTGCCTGGATCAGCTGCGGCGCAGGAAGACGCGACGAGAAGAGTCCACGGTGATGACCGATGCCCACGGCGAGGAGCTGGACATGATGGCATCGATCTCCGATGATCGGGCCTTTTCCAACCCGGATCGGGAGCTGAGTCGCAAGGTGATGGGCGAGCAGATCCGGCAGGCTCTGGATACGCTGACGCCCCGCGAGCGGATGGTCTTTGAGCTGAAGCACTACCAGGGTCTGCGGCTGCGCACGATTGGCGAGATGCTGCACACGACCGAAGAGACGGCAAAGAATACGTTATTTCGCGCGACCAAGAAGCTGCGCGGACATCTGGCAGGACTCCGCTGAGCGGAGAAAGATACGGATCGCGCGGCCAAGTGACCGGGCGACACAAAGAGAGTGGTACCCCTTTTGAGGCAGACAGGACGTGAGCCATGACTTGCAATGAATCCCATACGACGATGGTTCTGGCAGTGTACGGGGAGCTGGCCGATGACCGGCTGCACCTGCTGCAGCAGCACCTGAAGAGCTGCACCGGATGCAGCGAAGAGCTGGAGCAGATGCTGGCCCTGAAGACGCTGGCCGACGCGGCCCCGATGCAGGAGCCGGATGCCAATCTGGTGGCGCGTTCGCGGATGCGGCTGGAGGATGCGCTGGATCAGTTGCCGCCGAAGCGCTGGTATGACCGTGCCGCCGAATGGCTGACGCGCAGCGCAGCAGGCATGGCAGCTGCACCCCTTGCAGCCAGTTTTCTGCTGCTGACCGGGCTGGGAGCCGGACTGCTGGCCGGGTATCAGGCAGCAGGGCGGCATGCGATGCAGGTGGCGCTGAAGCAGACGGATGCCTCGCAATCATCCGGAATGGAGCAGAGTTTCGAAGCCGGCCAGCCGGTGGGGGCTACGACCGTAGCTGATTCCGGCAAATCCGGCGATGACGTGGCCAATCTGGCCGGCGTGGCGGAGATCACACAGGCCCCGCAGTCCGGGTTGATTGATGTGCGCTATAGCACTGTGGAGCCGCGGCAGGTGCATGGAACGCTGGACGATCCGCAGATTCGAACACTGCTGATGTATGCCGCACAGGAGGCGCCGAATCCCCAGGTGCGGGATCGCTCGATAGCGCTTCTGGCGGCGGCCTGCAGCAATGGCAAGGCATGCGCCGGACCGGAGACAGCAGGCGGCAGCCTGCGCGATGCCCTGATGATTGCGCTGCGCTACGATCGCAGTGCCCAGGTGCGGGAGAAGGCGCTGGATGGGTTACAGCCCTATGTGGGCCAGGATGTGGAAGTACGCGATGCCCTGCTGGAGGCTCTGATGGTGGATCCGGATCCGCAGGTGCGCTCGCGGGCCATCTCCATGCTGACGCCCGTGGATGCGGATACCAGCGTGCGGCAGGTGCTTTCCACGGTGGCTACGCGGGACCAGGACTCCGGAGTGCGCAGCGCCTCGCGACTGGTACTGGAGCGGGTCTCCGAAGTGCAGTAGAGGGTTGGATTCCCCAGATCTGACTAAAAAACGGCAGCAGCAGACTGCCGGCAACGATGGATGACACAAGACGATTCTGCGGCCCATGAGCCGACGGAACACAATGCGTTCAATATTCAGGAGTCATGCAATGTTTTGCTTTGGAAGGCCAGGAAATGGAAGTCAGCGCGCCGGGTTCAGGAGCAGCCCCGGCGCACCGGGAATGGTAAGGATGGGCTTGGCCCTTGCGTTGGTGCTGGGCATGCCTGCCAGTTGGGCCGCCGGCAGCGATGGGCAGTTGACCAGCTCGCTGCGTACGCTGCTGCATGCCCATGGGCATGGATACCTGGGAGTGGAAGTGGTGGACGTAACCCCTGCCAGCAGCCAGACACTGCATTTGCCCAGCACAGCCGGTGCGGAGATCACCATTCTGGATCACGATGCCCCTGCCGGTAAGGCAGGGCTGCATGTGCAGGATGTGATCCTCTCCGCCAACGGCACCCGCATTGCCAATGCCGAGCAGTTCCGGCAGATGCTGCGACGCGCCCCGTCCGGCAAAAAGCTGCAGTTACAGGTGGAGCGCGACGGCCAGTTGCTGCCCATCCATGTTCAGTTGGAAGACAGGCGCAAGGTGGAACAGGAGGCGCAGGCCGAGATGGCGCAGAGCGGTCTGCCACCCGGTGCGCAGGGCTTTCTGTCCAGCGGCGACGTGCCCCGGATGGGCAGCGGATTCCACTTCTGGAGTCTCAGCAGCAGCTTTCACATTGGAGCACTGGTGGAGCCAATGACCCCGCAGATGGAGGATTATCTGGGTGTGGCCAATGGCGTGATGGTCAAGAGCGTGGCGCGACGCAGTGCTGCGGCCAAGGCCGGACTGCGTGCTCACGACGTGATCCTGCAGGTGGGCGAGGATGCCGTGGCCACGACCAGTGACTGGGAGCGGTTGCTGCGCAGCAACGAGGGCAAAATGGTGCCGATCGCCATCCAGCGCGAGCAGATGCGGCAGACGCTGTGGTTGCAGGTCAGCAGCCATCGTCCGTAAAGTCTGCTCGTTCCCATTCCCTCTGCACCCCACCCGTGGGTCCGTGACCGGCTGCGCCGCGGCACCCGCCGCTGGGAGCAGCCCCTTGGGTGTGTTTCAATAGAAGTGTGGGTACGGCACGCAGACAGACTGTGCGCGGACGATGGCTGGCCGCGCAGCGCAAGATCCGGGAGTTGGCGATTGTAGGTCGCGCACTGGCCTCCACCGGGCATCCGGTAATGGCGCAGATTGTCCCCATGCGCTTCTGCAACCTCTCCTGCGCCTATTGCAACGAGTACGACAAGGTCTCCGAACCGGTGCCGATCGACGAGATGCTGCGGCGGATTGACCATCTTGGTCGGCTGGGTACCAGCATCATCACCATCTCCGGCGGCGAGCCGCTCACGCATCCCGAGCTGGACGACGTGATCCGGCGCATCCGCAGGGTTGGCGCACTGGCCGGAATGATCACCAATGGTTATCTGCTGAACGAGGAGCGCATTGAGCGGCTGAACCGTGCCGGTCTCGATCATATGCAGATCTCCATCGACAATATCGAGCCGGACGACGTCTCCAAAAAGAGCCTGAAGGTGCTGGACAAGAAGCTGCAGATGCTCTCCCGCCACGCCGAGTTCCATGTGAACATCAACTCGGTAGTGGGCGGCGGAATCCGTGAGCCGAATGATGCGCTGGTGATTGGCCGCCGAGCACTGGAGCTGGGCTTCACCTCCACGATCGGCATCATCCACGACGGCGGCGGGCAGTTGAAGCCGCTCAAGGAGAATGAGGCTCGGGTTTACTTTGCCATGCGCGGCATGAAGAAGCGGAACTATTCGCGCTTCAACCACTTTCAGGAAGCCATTGCGCAGGGGCGGCCCAATGACTGGCGCTGCCGCGCCGGTTCGCGCTACCTGTATATTTGCGAAAACGGACTGGTGCATTACTGCTCGCAGCAGCGCGGATTTCCCGGCGTTCCGCTCGCACAGTACACGCATACCGACGTGAAGCGGGAGTATCGCACGGCGAAAAGCTGCGCGCCCAACTGCACCATCAGCTGCGTCCACCAGATCAGCTATATCGACCACTGGCGCGGTCCGCAGACACAGACCATCACGCCGGGGTCCAACGGAAGCCACACGCCGGAACTGGTGTCGATCCAGTCGATTCAGGGCGTGGAAGGCTGAGGCTTCGTCGGCTGCAGCGGCTCCCGTCGGCGGCTGGATCGACTCCACGGGGTGAGCGAATGGAAGCCCCGGCTCGATTAGCCGGTAGTTTCCAACCGAAGCAGACTGCCCGATGCGACAAAAGGGTGGACAAGCTTCCCGCATCCTCGCAGGCTTGGTCGCACTCTGTAACCCATCAGCGATTACGCCCAGCCTGACGCAGGTTGCAATGCGCAGTCTCCCGCAGAAGGAGACGCGGTACGACCCCCATCTTGAGTTGCCATGGTCATCCGGTGACGCAACCGGAACAGATTTCATCCCCTGCTGCCCGGTATCCCTCTCGGTGCAGCTGGCCGGGAGGACCATGAAAAGTATTGGACTGCGCCTGATCGTGGCGCTGGTCGTTGGCATTACGCTGGTTTCGACCGTCTCCTCGTGGTACGAGGTGCGGCAGGAGAAACAGAGCCTGTATGCGGAACTGGAGCGCAAGGCCGAGACACTGGCAGATGGGCTGACAAACACGGCTGAGCTGATGCTGCTGACCGGGGATCGACAGGCCGTGGAAGGCCTGAGCCGCCAGTTCAGCCATCGCGGGCAACTGCTGGGCATGACGGTGCTGAATGCTGCCGGACAGCCTCTTTCCCTGCCGCAGGCGATTGCACCGCTGCTCCGTCGGATGCCACCGGAGGCCTTGGCGGCCCTGCATACGCAACGCCCGGAAAAGTTCTACACTCGCATTCGTCTGCGGCGCGTCTTTGTGCTCGTGGTTCCCCTGAGTCAGGTGAACCGGCAGCCGGTGGGTGCGCTGGTACTGGTCTATGACACCGGCTACATTCGCACGGCCACGCTGCGCGTCTGGGCGCTGGCTCTGGTCCACTTTGGCGTGCAGGTGCTGCTGATTGCCGTGATCACGCTGGGCATTGTGCGCTGGACGCTGCTCCGGCCCATAGCCCGTGCCGCCGAGTGGCTGCGGCTGACCCGCATGGGCAATTCCGCCGCAGCCTCTCCGCCGGTGGAGCTGGATTTTCTGGCACCACTGACCAGCCAGGTGACCCCGCTCATCGAAAGCATGCAGGAGGCGCGTGCCGCAGCAGCCGCGGAAGCCCGGCTGCGCAACGCGCGGGCACAGATCTGGACCGCACAGCGGCTGGCCGACCATGTACGCACCAAGCTCGCTGGCAGCCGACTCTACGTGGTCTCCAACCGCGAGCCCTACATTCACAATCACACGCCCCAGGGAGTGCGCGTGCAGGTCCCGGCCAGTGGACTGGTCACGGCGCTGGAGCCGATTCTCTGCGCCTGCAACGGCACCTGGATAGCCCACGGCAGCGGCAGCGCCGACCGCGAAATGTCCGATGAGCAGGGACGGTTGCCGGCTCCTCCCGACGAGCCACGCTACACCCTGCGCCGCGTCTGGCTCACCGAAGAGCAGGAGCAGGGCTACTACTATGGCTTTGCGAACGAGGGCTTGTGGCCGCTGTGCCACATTGCCCATGCGCGACCCACCTTCCGCGCCGGCGACTGGGAGCAGTATGTGCGGGTCAACGAAAAGTTTGCCCATTCACTGGTCGAGGAGATCGGCGACAATCCGCATCCCGTGGTCCTGATTCAGGACTACCACTTTGCACTTCTGCCGCGGATGCTCAAGCAGCGGCTGCCGCACGCGCGTGTGGCAATCTTCTGGCATATTCCCTGGCCCAATCCGGAGTCCTTTGGCATCTGCCCGTGGCAGCGTGAGCTGGTGCATGGGCTTCTGGGTGCGGATATGATCGGCTTCCACGTTCAGGCGCATTGCAACAATTTTCTGGACACCGTGGACCGTGCGCTGGAGGCACGCGTGGACTGGGAACATTTCTCCGTCAAGCGGAATGACCACTGGTCACTGGTGCGCCCCATTCCCATCAGCGTCGATCTGCCGCCGGACGAGTATGCCGCGCCTGCCGAGGAGCCCGATGCGTTGGCCGAAATCCAGCGTCAATGGAACTTTGAAGCCAGCGTGGTGGCCATTGGCGTGGACCGCATGGACTACACCAAAGGCATTCTGGAGCGCTTTCAGGCTGTGGAAAGCATGCTCGATCGCCATGCAGAGTTTCAGGGCGAGTTTGCGCTGATCCAGATTGGAGCACCCACCCGCTCGACCATCCCCCGCTATGCAGAGCTGCAGCGTGAGATCGAGCAGGAGGCCGAGCGGATCAATGCACGCTTCCGCCGCGGAAACTGGCGGCCCATCGTACTGGTACAGGAGCAGCAGGATCATCGCGAGCTGGGA
>JAKBAG010000102.1 GCA_021809235.1 Acidobacteriota bacterium | reverse complement strand
AGGGCGTCGATCATGCGACCTGTGCTCCCTTCGGTCGGATTGCGGGGTTACTCGGCATAGCGATAACTCCTTGGGCTGATCTTCTGGCGCTTGAGCATCACGCGGGCAAACAGCACGTAGGTGACGCCCAGCAGCAGACCGCAGACCAGCCAGCGAACAACCTCTGTGCCCACACCAGCGCCCAGCCACTCTCCCAGAAAACGCCACAGCGCGGCCACAAACAGATCCAGCAGCGACATCGGCAACATGAACTTCCAGGCAAAGTTCATCAGCTGGTCCTGCCGCAAGCGCGGAAGAGTGCCGCGGAGCCAGATGAAGAAGAAGATGGCCAGGAAGAGCTTACCGAAGAACCAGAGCCAGGAGGGCAGGAAGTCCAGCACGGACAGCGGCGCGCCCCAGCCGCCGAGAAACAGCGTAATACCGTAGCCGGCAATCGACATCATTCCCAGATATTCTCCCAGAAAAAACAGGGCAAACTTGAAGCCGGAGTATTCCGTGAAGTATCCGGCCACCAACTCCGACTCGCCTTCCGGCAGATCAAAGGGGGAGCGGTTAGTCTCGGCCAGGGCGGCAACCACGAACAGCATAAAGCCCGCAAAGCCCCAGGGCGTGAAGACATACCAGTGCGGCAGAATACCGGTAAATCCGCCCTGTGCCTCGACTATGCGCGCAGGATTGAGCGAGCCGGTCATCATAATGGCAACCACCGCAGACAGCAGCAACGGCACCTCATAGCTGATCATCTGCGCCACGGCACGCATAGCTCCCAGCAGCGAATACTTGTTGCGACTCGACCAGCCTGCCATGAAGATGGACAACTCCGTGGAGGCACCGATGGCAAAGAAGAACAGGATGCCGGCATCGATGTTGAGCAGCTGCATGTTGCGCCCCACCGGCAGCACCGCATAGCCCAGAAAAATGGCCACAACCAGTACCACCGGAGCCAGGAAATGCACCACGGTATCGGCGCTGCCGGGAACAATGTCCTCCTTGGTCAGAGACTTGATGGCATCCGCCATGGGCTGCAGAATGCCGAACGGACCCACACGATTGGGCCCCAGCCGGTTCTGCATGCGTCCCAGCCCCTTGCGCTCCAGCACCGTGGTCAGCGCGAAGATAGCGGGAAAGACAGCGACAATGCCTACCACGCCCAGAATCATGGCCACCCAGGGCTGGAGCAGGGGCGGAAACAGGTCGGAAATATGATGCTGCAGCAGCACGAAAATCTGGTCCAGCGTTTGGCTCCATGCGGGATGCGGGCTCATGCCTGTCCCTCCGGTGCAACAGCGGCATTTTTGGCCGCTGCATCAGCGGCAGCCTTGGCAGCAGCAGCTTCAGCAGCGGCTTTGGCCTTGGCTTCCAGCTTCTGCTTCTCTTCTTCCAGACGACCATCCACCTCCGCAGCCTCGGTAGGGTGAATCTTCTGGTAGTAGCTGTTGGGCTTAGCCAGCTTGTGCTTGTCCAGGATCAGGCCGCCGAAGCGATCCGAGGTGCTCAGCTCGAACTCGGTATCCATCTTGATCGCATCGAAAGGGCAGACTTCAACGCAGATCTGACAGCTCATGCAGACTGAAATATCAATGTCAAAACGGGTGGGGTAAAACTGCGCCTTGCCCACGTAATCCGGCTTCTTGTCCGTGCTCTTGACGATGTAAATGCACTTGGGTGGACATTCCTTCTCGCAGATCTGGCAAGAGACACAGCGGAGTCCAGCCATAGGATCCTCGCCGTCGTAGACCAGAAAGGGAAAGTCACGCGTGTTTTCTATCTGAGGAAGTCGCTGCTCCGGATACTCCACGGTGGTCAATCGTTCTTCGGAGACGAAGCTTCCGGCAAAGTTCTTCGCCGTCTCAGCCAGTCCTTTCAGAATTCCTTCGCCTAGCATTGTTCCTCCCTTGCAGCACCGCGCATCATCGGTCCACCTCGCCCAGCACGATGTCCACGCTGCCGAAGATCAGCACCACGTCGGCAACATTCTGTCCCAGGCACATATCCTCTAGAATCGTCAGATTGATGAGCGACGGCGGCCGGACACGATACCGATACGGATTGCCCGAACCATCGCTGATGAGATAAAAGCCAAGCTCTCCCTTGGGAGCCTCAATACGTCCATAGGCCTCGCCCGGCTTGGGACGGAAGCCGCGTGGCTTTGACTTGGGGTCAAGGATGGGGCCGGCAGGAATCTGTGGCAGGGCTTGCTCCAGAATCCGTATCGACTCGCGCATCTCCAGCACGCGCAGCATATAGCGGTCATAGATGTCCCCGTGATCGCCCAGCGGCACGCGGAAGGCAAAGCGGTCATAGATGCCGTAGTGATCCACCTTGCGCACATCGTAGTTGACGCCGGTGGCGCGCAGCATGACGCCAGTGACACCGGCATTGACGGCCAGATCAGGCTTGAGCACGCCGACTCCCTGAGCACGGGCCATCAGAATCTCATTGCCCGTAAGCAGCGCCTCCATCTCGTCCACAAACCGGGGCAACTCAGCCACCAGCCGACTCACGCGGTCAAGCCAGCCTTCCGGCAGATCGACGCGGCAGCCACCGAAGCGCATATAGTTGCACATCATGCGCGATCCGCTAAGTTCCTCGAAGAGATCGAGAATCTTCTCGCGCTCGCGGAAGGCGTACATCAGAGGTGTGCCGCTTGCACCCATCTCCTGCATCAGGAAGCCAATGGCGCTGGCGTGATTCTGAATCCGGGTAAGCTCAGCGGTAATCACGCGAATGTATTCGGCACGCTCGGGCACTTCCAGGCCAGCCAGCTTCTCCACTGCCAGCGCATAGGCCCAGTTGTTGGTCATCGAGCAGAAGTAATCCAGCCGATCGGTGTAGGGCATGGACGCCAGATAGGTCGTCTTTTCAGCGATTTTTTCGTGGTTGCGATGCAGATAGCCAAAGACCGGCTTCAGGCGCACCACACGCTCCCCATCCAGCGCCACGTCCATGCGAAAAACGCCGTGGGTGGAGGGATGATGCGGCCCCATGGCCACTTCCAGCAACTCGTTTTCCGCATCCACTTCAATCACTGGCGGCAGGTAGGACCGGATTGCAGACGTGCTCATTGCGCACCTCCCTGGGCTGCCCGATGAGCCTCAGCCCGCTTCAGCACTTCATCGTGCGGCGTCGGCTCATACTCGTAGTCGTCTGGATCCACGTAATCACGACGCATCGGATGGTCCTCGAACTCGTCCCACATCAGCAGGCGTCGCAGATCACGATGTCCACGGAAGACAATGCCGTACAGATCAAAGATTTCCCGCTCCTGAAATTCGGCCGAGCGCCAGACCGGAGTCAGGGAAGGCAGTTCGGTGCGGTCCGTGCGATTCTCAGTGCGCATGCGCAGCACCATCGGAAGATGCGGATCGGTGGGACCCATCTTCATGGAATACAGGTGGTAGACAGCTTCCAGATAGCCCGATTCCATGCGCTTGACGGTCTGCTCGATCGTCTCCTCCACTTCCTGCTCGACGCCGTCCACATCTTTCTTAACGGTGCGCGTCGTCCTCACCTTTTCCGCCACTTCCCGGTCCAGCCAGTCCACGCCAGTCGCATTGGAGCAGTAGTCATAGCCAGCCTCATCGCGCAGATAGAAGGCCACACGCAGGGCATCTGCGGCGGCCACCAGCAGGGCATGCTGGGCGGAAGGACTGGGATTAAGCACCAGCGAAACCTGAACGCCGGGCAGGGCTTTCTGTAACTCCGACAACAGTTCCTCGGCGGTCTTCATGCATTCTCTCCGGCTTCGGAGGCAGTGGTGGGGGCGGGCAGCGGCCACACCAGCCGGTTCACAGGAGGCTGCAGATCATGCGCAGCCGGCACCGGAACGGGAAATTCTCCCTGCGCATCGGCATCCAGATGGCGCGGGCGCTTTTCGCCGGTCAGAGGCTGAGCCTCAATCTTCTTCTGGAGCGTCATAAAGGCGTGAATCAGCGCCTCCGGCCGCGGCGGGCAGCCCGGAATGTGCACATCGACAGGGATGTAGCGGTCAATGCCCTTCAGCACGTTATACCCCTGCTTGAAGGGTCCACCAGAGATGGCGCAGGCACCCATGGCAATCACATAACGCGGTTCAGCCATCTGGTTATAAAGCCGGACCACCTGCGGAGCCATCTTTTTGGTGACAGTGCCGGAGATGATCATCAGGTCCGCCTGGCGAGGCGAAGGACGAAACACCTCTGCACCAAAGCGCGCCAGATCGTAGCGTGCCATGGTGGTAGCAATCATTTCAATGGCGCAGCAGGCCAGCCCGAACTGCATGGGCCACACAGAGTTCCGACGGCCCCAGTTGTAGAGTTCATTCAACGTCGTGACAAAGACGCCCTGCTTGCCGAGTTCAATCTTGAGATCTGGCTCTACAGCCATGGATCCCTCCTTTTGCCACTGTTGGCCCCTGTTGCCTTACGCCCAGGTCAGCACACCCTTGGCCCATGCCCAGGCCAGTCCTTCCGCCAGCAGCAGAACAAAGACCAGCATTGCCAGGCAGGCACCTGTACCCAGCCCCGTGAAAGCAACCGCAAACGGAAGCAGGAAGACAGCTTCCACATCAAAAACGAGAAAGATGATGGCGTAAAGATAGTAGCCGGAGCGGAACTGCACCCAGGCATCGCCCCGGGACTCGAGACCACATTCATAGATCGCATTTTTGATGGCATTAGGCTTGGCTGGCGAGACCCACAGCGCCCAGAGCCGAGCCAGAAGCAGCGGCGCCAAGGCAAATCCCAATGCAGCCAGAAACAGAATCATGACCGGCGCATACATGGACATCATGACGTTTGTAGCCTCCCCAAGGCGGAATCTGCGGCTTTCCATGCTTGACTGAAGCTTCCAAACACCCGGAATGGACTGTTCCGGAATCGCACTTCAGACAGACCTTTTCGCGCTTCATCGTAAAAGATTCCCCGTTCAACGCGCCAGCGGCTTCCATCCCCGCGCGGCAGATACATCCCACATGCCGAAAAAATGTACCGGTTCTGTTCCACAGGACGGAGATAAACCTCCAACCTTCGGTGGAAGACAACCCTGGATAGAGTCCTGCTAGTCTTCGCAGGTACGGCGTTCCAGCTTTCCGATAGCCCCATATCGGTATGCACGATCCACCGGAGCCTGTACGATTTTCTGGAGGTCAGGCCAAGCATGCAGTCCATTCCGTTGCTGACACTTCCCCCGGTATCTGCCCACAGCAGGCAGGCTACTTTGTCCCACGCGTTTCGGTTTGCCCTCGCGGCATGCCTGGTAGCCCTTGCGCTGCCTTCGCTTTCGGCTGCACCGCACTCTCGGCCTGACAAGCAACAGAAGACGGGCAGCCAGCCGACAGCCCAGACAGAATCTGCGCAGGCAGGCTCAACTCAGACTGGAACGAGCCAGGCTGAAGCGGGCCAGGCGGGTAGTGACATCGACGAGCAGGGCGTCTTTGGTGGCAGTACGACCTATGCGCCCGGACAGCCGACCGTGGCCCCATGGGCCGTGATTCCGCCCACGCAATACGACCAGCATGTGGCCGGGCGCTACAACTACGCCTTTGGCAAGGACCATCCCTTCCTGCCCTCCAATGCCACCTCGATAAATGGCCAGTTCTACAGCCCCAAGTCCTTTCTGACAGCCGAATACTGCGGCCATTGCCACAAAGAGAGCTACCACCAGTGGCGCCAATCTGCCCATGGAAACAGCTTCCGTGCGCCGTGGTACATCCGCAATGTGGACATGCTGATCAACGAAAAAGGCGTACAGTACTCCCGCCATTGTGAAGGCTGCCACAACCCGGTGGCACTGCTTTCAGGCGATCTGTCGCAGGGCATGCCGCGCAAGCGTCCTTTTGCCAACGAGGGCGTGACCTGTATGACCTGCCATGCTATGGTTTCCACCACAACGATGGGGACCGGCAGCTATGTGATGGGCATTCCTGCAGTGATGGTGGACGAAAACGGCAAGCCCATCACCACACCTGTGCCCGACAGCGAGATTCTGGCGCATCTGGACCGGCACAGCGAGGCCGTAATGCGACCCCTGCTCCGCACCTCGGAGTTCTGTGCCGCCTGCCACAAGGCCGCCCTGCCCAGGACCATGGACAACTACAAGTGGCTGCGCGCCTTCACGGTCTATGACGAGTGGCAGAAGACGAGCTTTGCCAAGGAGTCTCCGCTGCCGTTCTACCGCAAGGATACGGTCTCCACCTGCCAGACCTGCCACATGAAGAGCGAACCTCTGCCGGCCGGTTCCACAGATTATGGGGATACTTCCGGCATGCTGGCCAGTCATCGCTGGATTGGCGCCAACACCCTGATTCCGCAGTACTACAAGTATCCGGAGCAGCTGCAGAAGACAGAAGCCTTCCTGCAAACCGGCGTCTTCAACGTGGACCTGTTCGCACTGGAAATGGAAAATGCCGGAGCCACCCGTGGCGATTCCGTGCTGGTTGCTCCGCTGGGCAACACCGATTTCTCCCTGGTTGGCGGGGAGACGCTGGTGGCCGATGTGGTCATCCAGAACAAGGGGATTGGCCACTCGTTTGTACCTGAGCAGCGTGATTTCTATGAGGCCTGGGTACAGTTCACGGTCAAGGATGGGAGTGGCAAGATTCTTGCCCAGAGCGGCTATCTGCAGCCGGACGGCAATCTGGACACCTCGGCTCACTCATTCACCAACCGCATCATTAACAAGCACGGCGAGTTCAATGATCTGCACCAGATCTGGCATAACCGGACGCTTGCCTACAACAACACCATCCAATCGGGTCGCAGCCAGCTGGTGCGCTATCGCTTCCGCCTGCCGCAGCAGACCAAGGGGCAGGTGCAGATCACCGCATCCGTGCTCTATCGCCGGTTCAATCAGCACTTCATCGACTTTGCCATGAACCACAAGCATTACCCGGAGCCGGTAGTCACTATGGCTTCGACGACGCGCACGATCACAGTGGGTCGAAACTCGGCCAGTCATCCGCTGCCGGATGAAAATCCGGAGTGGATGCGCTGGAACAACTACGGGATTGCACTCCTGGACGCACAGCAGTATGCGGCCTCCGTACATGCCTTTGAACGCGTGGCAGCTCTGCGCCCCAGCTATGCCGACGCATACACGAACATGGCTGTGGTCCAGATTCTGTGGGAAAAATATGATGACGCCCGTCCGAACCTTGCCAAAGCACTGGCGCTGGCTCCGGGCGACTCCCGCGCACTCTACTATCGCGCACTGGTGGAGCGCAATGAAGGGCAGGTGAACCAGGCCATTGTCGATCTGGAATCCGTGCTCACCCACTACCCGCGCTCCCTCGATGCTCTGCGCGAGCTTGGCTTCAGCTACTACCAGAAGCACGAGTACACCAAGGCTGAGGATATCTACCAGCGGATGCAGGGGATTGACCCGGATAATCTGGCGGCGCACTACAACCTGGCCATTCTCTATCGTCGGCTTCACCAGCGCACCAAGGCCAGCTATGAGGCGGCGCGGTTCGCCGATGAGAAGCCCGATCCAACCGCATCGGTCTATGCGCTGGAGTTCCTGCGCAAGCACCCTGAGATCGCCAGCGAAAGCGTGGCATGGCACGTGCATGACCTGACCGGAGAGACCCCGCAGAAATCAACCAAGGTGCAGTACACCTACATGAGCGGTGGAGGGCAATAGTTGTACTTCGCTACACTGAAACTGACCATGCGACGCTCCCTTCGCCGTGATTGCCAATTGCTCAGCCTGCTGCTTGTCTTCCTTACCAGTGGAATTCAGGCTTTTCCAGAGAGTTCCACCCACGCACTCAGCCACAAGGACAGGATTGCGGCAGGTGGCAGGATCTATGCCACCAAGGGCTGCGCCTTTTGCCACGGCAGGCAGGCACAGGGCAGTCCCAAAGGTCCCCCGCTGACCCATCTGGGATGGTGGCATTGGCGCGGAGCCCGGTTGGCCCGGCAGATTGAAAACGGCGGACCCAAGATGCCCGGCTTTGGCGACTCCCTGACGCAGGATGAGGTCACCAGCCTGGTGGTCTGGCTCCGTTCGCATCCTCATCCTGTTGCCGCCGCCCACACCGGCTCCTGAGGCAAACACGGCCTGCGATGGCTATTCGTTCGCGGATGCAGGCTGCGCCTGCCGCGCTGGGGCCAACTGGCTTCCGCAGGAGTTGCGCACCACCAGATGCGTGGGCAGCAGTATCTCCCGCGTGGGAAGCTCGGGATGCTCCAGCCGCTGCAGCATGGTGGCCATGGCGATAACCCCGATGGCATTGCAGTCCTGATGCATGGTGGTGAGCGGAACCGGCAGCAGACTGGCATAGCGCACATCATCGATTCCGGCAATGCGAATCTCAGATGGAATCTGCCGACCCAGCGCGATCAGCGTCTGCATCAGCCGTGCAGCGGTTACGTCATTGGCGCAGATAATCCCGTCCGGCGCATCCTGTTCCAGAATCCGCTTGACGGTGGACTGGTCGAGCGCATGCGCCATCCGCACCGCCACGTGGCCGCTGCCAAGCCGTGCATGCCGACAGGCCCCCAGAAACCCGGAGATTCGGCCATCCACAGTGGACGCCGAGTTCGGCTCGGCAAAGAAGAGCAGGCGCGTAGCCCCATTGCGCAACAGGTGCTGGGTGATCTGGAACCCGGTTCTGCGATTGTCGATACCGACCAGATCATTGTCCGAGCGCTCCGGATAGGGCAGGTAGCATCGATCCAGCAGTACGACGGGGATTCGCGCTCGCTCCAGCATGCGCATGATGCGGCGATTGGCAGCATCCATGCCCGCGATCAGCTCCAGCGGAGCAAAGAAAACGCCGGCCACCTGCTGCGCGATAAAGTACTGTGCCATGTGCTCGGCCTGCTCCACAGCTTCGCGATCGGTGGTCTCTGGACTGCCCATGCTGGATATAGCACCACGCGAGACGTTGGGCCAGAGCAACGAATCGGGACGCGCAAAGGGCGAGCGCATCATGCCGTGGCAGATGGGCTCGAAGATCTCCGTGCGACCCAGCTCCGGGATCAGCAGGCCGAGCGTATAGCCAGTGGTCTGCGGCTTGCGTGTGACGTGGGTTCCCGCTCCCGGCCTGCGGGAGACCAGATTCATACGTTGCAACTCCAGCACGGCCTTCGCTACGGTAATACGCGAGGCGTCAAATGTCTTGCCAAGCTCAGCCTCGCTAGGCAGCCGGTCGCCAGGCTTGTATACCCCGGTGAGAATGCGATTGTGCAGCGAATCGAAGATCAGTTGATGCTTTGGGATGCTTTTTCCTGCACTTTCATCGGTTTCCACCGGTAGCTCATTCCCCTGCCGTTTTGCCATGCGCTCCTCCACTGGTCGTGCTTTCTAACTTGCTCAGCATTGTCCGGACGGCCATTTAGGCAAACAAATCCAACATAATGTCTGCCAAATCGTAGAGACATTATAGTGCGGAAACCCAATCCTTCGGAGGAGAAGAGGTAGCGAAGAAGCAGCATTTCCCGGCGTAATTGCTGTCCATGTAGACTGGCCGTGAAGGAGTGCACGAATGGAATTCAAGGAATTTTCCAGGACAGGAATCCAGGTGGCCCGCATCGGATTGGGCTGTATGGGCATGTCGGACTTTTATGTGCCCGGCGACGAGCAGGAGGCCATTGCCGTCATTCA
>JAKBAG010000101.1 GCA_021809235.1 Acidobacteriota bacterium | reverse complement strand
GGATCAGGAGGGAATTGTCCTTTACCTGAGCACGGTTTCAAAGACGATCACGCCGGGCCTGCGCGTCGGCTGGATTGCCGGTCATCCCACGCTGCTCCGCAGCCTGGCGATTGCCAAGCAGGCCGCAGATCTCCACACCTCGAACCTGGATCAGAGGATTGTGGACCGCTATCTGACCGATTTCGACAGCGCAGGGCATATCGAAGGGATACGCCGACTGTATGGCAGCCGGTTTGCGCTGATGGATCGCTGCCTGAGTGAGTCCATGCCTGAAGGCTACCGCTGGACGCATCCGGAGGGCGGCATGTTCCTGTGGGTGACCTGCCCGGAGTGGATAGACGCCGGAGCGATGCTGCCCATTGCCATTGAGCGCAAAGTCGTCTTTGTGCCCGGGAAGGATTTCTTTCCGGATGGCTCGGGCACGCGCTATATGCGGTTGAACTTCTCCAATGCCACCGAGGAGAAGATTCAGACGGGTGTTGCTCGCCTGGCCGAAGTTGCAGCCGAGGCGCTGGTGCAGGCGGGCCGGTAAGGGAGACCTGCATTGGAAGGATGCGGAAAAACGCTTGCGCTTTCCGCATCCTTCCGCTATATTCAAAGAATATGCCCTGAGAGCAATCTTGGGCCATCAACAGTACCACGGCATTCGAGCCTGTTCGAGGAGCGCTGCAAGGGCGTATTCTCCGGGTTTTTCGCAGAGCGAAACTGGCGAGTGCGGTGGGAGATGAGGGATGAATGGCACGGAAAGCCAGCAAGAATATTGCGAAGTCGCGCGCGGCCGTCGAGCAGCGGAATTACCTGCTGCCGGAAGCGGTCACGCTGCTGCAGAAGGTCAAGTTTGCCAAATTTGACGAGACGGTTGATCTGACGCTGCGCCTGGGCGTGGATACCCGCCATGCCGACCAGATGGTGCGCGGCACGGTTGTGCTGCCGCATGGGCTGGGCAAGACCAAGATTGTGGCTGTGGTGGCCACGGGTGACCGGTTGAAGGAAGCAGAAGCTGCCGGAGCTGATTTTGTGGGCGGCGAGGAGATGGTCGAGCGCATCCAGAAGGAAAACTGGACTGGTTTTGACGCGCTGATCGCGACGCCGGACATGATGAAGTCGGTGGGTCGTCTGGGTAAGGTGCTGGGTCCGCGTGGCCTGATGCCGAATCCCAAGACGGGCACGGTGACGCAGGATGTGGCTGCGGCGGTCAAGGAGATCAAGGCGGGCAAGGTGGAGTTCCGCGCCGACAAAACGGCGCTGGTTCATGTGCCGGTGGGCAAGCTGAGCTTTGAGGCCGACAAGCTGGTGGAGAATGCGACAACGGTTCTGGCCAGCGTGATGCGCGCCAAGCCTTCGGCGGCGAAGGGCAAGTATGTCAAGGGAATTACGCTCAGCTCGACGATGGGCCCGGGTGTACCGATTGACAGTGCCGTGGCAGACGCCTCCATTAAGTAATTTGGGCTGCCCGGCAGGCGGCTTCCTGGTTGGAAGGTTGTGCGGGTGGTTTTCGCGGGTTCATAGTGGTTTCTCAGTGAAGTCCCGGCTGTGGGCCGGGTGTGCGGGGCCGGATGGCTTTGCGCGGGAGTCAAGAAGATGGCATTGAGCAGGGCAAAGAAGAAGCAGAAGCTGCAGTTGCTGGCCGGAGAGCTCTCCGGCTCCACGACGGCAATTGTCGGTACCTTTACCGGATTGACCGTGGCCCAGGACTTTGAGCTGCGCAAGGTGGTTCGTGGCGCGGGCGGCAAGTATCGCGTTCTGAAGAACAAGCTTGCAGCCAAGGCTGGCGAAGGTACGGGTGTGGAGGCGGCGCTCAAGGGTCTGAAGGGTGTCAGTGCGGCTGCGTTTACCTCGGGTGATCCGGTGGAGCTGGCCAAGGCCTTCTCCAAGTGGGTGGGTGAGAATGCGCAGTTCACCTTCAAGCTGGGAGTAGTGGACGGCAAGCTGATTACGGCCGAGGAAGTAAAGGCTCTGGCCAGCATGCCGGGCAAGCAGGAGCTGTATTCGAAACTGCTGTTCCTGATCAACGCGCCGGCTCAGCGGCTGGTGACGGTGATGAATGCCACGGGTCGCGATCTGGCCGTGGTTGTCAATCAGGGCGTGAAGGAAAACAAGTTTGCCGCTGCGGCGGAATAAGGTTTCCCGAGTTCCGCGCAGGGGGTGCTTGTCTGGCACATCGGAAACCCTGATCGCTGGTTCCTGCGGGTAGCAATCACAAAGATTTTCAGGATGGGAGAAGAACAATGGCGGATTTGAATCAGTTGGAAGAGCAGATTGTGGGCCTGAGCCTGCTGGAAGCAGCAGCTCTGGTGAAGAAGCTGGAAGAGCGTCTTGGCGTTTCGGCTGCAGCGGCAGCCCCGGTGGCCGTGGTTGCGGCCGGCGGTGGTGCTGCAGCGGCGGAAGTTGCCGAGCAGACCGAGTTCCAGGTGATCCTGAAGGATGCTGGCGCGAACAAGATCAATACGATCAAGGCTGTTCGTGAAGTGACCTCGCTGGGTCTGAAGGAAGCCAAGGATCTGGTCGACGGTGCGCCGAAGCCGCTCAAGGAGAACGCGAGCAAGGAAGAGGCTGAGTCGATCAAGAAGAAGTTTGAAGGCGTGGCTACGATCGAGATCAAGTAGCTCTCGATTTCTGGCTGTCGTTTGCATTCCCGGGAAAGACGCGCTACATTAAAGGATGCGTGTCTTTCCCTGTTGCCTGTTCCCCATTATTTCGGATGTTGTAGCTTGACGTTGCTTCAGATGGCAATCCTGCCGGGTTGTAGCTGGAGGAGTGGGTGGCGCAGGGAATGAACGAGAAAATCTACGCAGCTCGGCTGGCAGCGAGTTGCAGGTGGGCGTTCAACCAGGCGACGGGCAGACGGTTTGGTATTACAAAGAAAGCAGAATCAGCAGGATCAGGGCACAGTCGGTACTCTGCGCTCGTGAGGCGTATTGTCTCGCGGGCATTGTTGTCTGTCCTGCGCGAGCGGGTCGGCAAGTGCAGGGAGGCCCTGGTGGCCGACTGAACTCAAATGCAGTGTAGCGGTCCAAAGCAGTTTCGACAAGATGTGGATTTCGGGCAGCAGGCCTGAAGGATGCAGGCGACCCGCAGAGAGACCTGGGCGGGGAGCATACAGGTAGCCGGCAATGGGGCCGGAGCCGTGGGATACGGGTCTCAGGAGTGAAGCATGCCGAACGAGAATCGCGCCATTCGCAGCCGACTCGATTTTTCCAAGATTCCAACCGCCATTCAGATCCCCAATCTCATTGAGGTCCAGCGCCGCTCCTATGAGCGTTTCCTGCAGATGGACATGCTGCCGAATGAGCGCGATGACAACGGCCTGCAGTCGGTATTTACCTCGGTCTTTCCGATCACCGACTTCCGCAATGTCTCGCAGCTGGATTTTGTGGATTTTTCGATCGGCAACTGGGAGTGCAAGTGCGGCCACCTGAAAGGGTTGCATCATCTGCGTACGGCTTGCGTCACCTGCGGTTCAATGGTGATTACCGATCCGTTCCATCCGGGCGATGTGCTGTGCCAGAAGTGCGGCACGTACAACAAGAACACGCCGGATTTCTGCAACAAGTGCGGCGACCCGGTGGGGTTGCAGTTGAAGTATGACCAGCAGGAGTGCGAAGAGCGGGGCATGACGTTCTCGGCGCCGCTGAAGGTCACCGTGCGGCTGACGATTTTTGACAAGGACCCGGAGACCGGCGCCAAGACAGTGCGTGACATCAAGGAGCAGGAGGTCTTTTTCGGCGATATTCCGCTGATGACCCCCAACGGCACGTTCATTGTGAACGGCACCGAGCGCGTGATCGTCTCGCAGCTGCATCGTTCGCCGGGTGTCTTCTTTGAGACAGCCAACAACCGCACCTACTTCCTGGGCAAGATTATTCCTTATCGCGGCTCCTGGGTGGAGTTCGAATACGACCAGAAGAACATTCTCTATGTGCGCATCGACCGGAAGCGCAAGTTTCTGGGGACGATCTTCCTGCGCGCCCTGGGTCTGCGCTCGGACGAGGAAATCCTGAAGACCTTCTATACGGTGGATCGCCTGACGTTGAAGGAGGGCAAGCTGCTGTGGACCGTGCCGCAGGAGGGTGCGACGCACCTGCAGGGCGCCAAGCCGGCGCATGCTGTGGTAGTCAAGGGCGAGGAGATTGCCCACTCCGGGCGCAAGGTAACGGCGCACACGCTGAAGGCACTGCGTCAGCACGGCATCACCGAAGTGGAAGTGGAGACTGCCGAGCTGGATGGGGCCATGACTGCCGCTGACGTGGTGGACATGGAGACAGGCGAGGTGGTGGTCGAGGCCAACACGGAGCTGACGGCCGACCGCCTGCACAAGATTCACGCCTCCGGCGCGACGGCGATCGAGGTCTTTTTCCCGGAGCGCGACGAGGTCGGCAACATCATCACCAACACGCTGCGACGCGACTCGATCCACAAGCCGGAAGAGGCGCTGATCGAAATCTACCGCAAGCTGCGTCCGGGCGATCCGCCGACGCTGGACACGGCGACGGCGCTGTTTGAGGGCATGTTCTTCGATCCGCGCAAGTATGACTTCTCGCGTGTGGGACGGCTGAAGTTCAACATCAAGCTCTATGAGAATCAGAGTGCCAACGATCTGGACAAGCGCACGCTGACGCCCGAGGATTTCTACGCGACGATTCGCTACCTGCTGAAGCTGCGCCGCAACATCGGTGCGGTGGATGACATCGATCACCTGGGCAATCGCCGCGTGCGTGCCGTCGGCGAGCTGATGGAGAATCAGTTCCGCATCGGCCTGGTGCGCATGGAGCGGGCGATCAAGGAAAAGATGAGTGTTTATCAGGAGCTTTCGACGGCGATGCCGCACGACCTGATCAACGCCAAGCCGGTGATGGCAGCTATTCGCGAGTTCTTTGGCTCCTCGCAGCTGTCGCAGTTCATGGACCAGACGAATCCGCTGTCAGAGATCACGCACAAGCGACGTCTGTCGGCGCTTGGACCGGGTGGACTGTCGCGGGAACGCGCCGGCTTTGAGGTGCGAGACGTGCACCCGACCCACTATGGCCGCATTTGCCCGATTGAGACACCGGAAGGTCCGAACATCGGTCTGATCAGCTCGCTGAGCAGCTTTGCCCGCATCAACGAGTATGGCTTTATCGAGTCTCCCTACCGCAAAGTCAAGGATGGTCACATTCTGGATTTCGTGGAGATCTCCAACGCCGGAGATAGTGGTCTGCGCGTGGGCGATCCGCTGGAGAAAAGCGAAGCGATTCGCATGAACGAGGAGCTGATCCGGGCCGGCAAGCGCAAGCTGGAGTGGATCCCGTTCAGCTTCTATCAGTCGGCGTGGGAAGAGGATCGGCATACGATTGCGCAGGCCAACGTGCGCTTTGATGAGAATGGCCGGATTCTGGACGAGCTGGTGAATGCCCGCCGTCAGGGCAACTTCGTGCTGGTCAACCGTGATGAGGTGGACTACATCGACGTGAGTCCGAAGCAGCTGGTTTCGGTGGCTGCCTCGCTGGTACCGTTCCTGGAGCATGACGACGCCAATCGCGCATTGATGGGGGCCAACATGCAGAGGCAGTCGGTGCCGCTGCTGGTGGCCGAGGCGCCGCTTGTGGGTACGAGCATGGAAGGGGTGACGGCACGGGACTCCGGCGCCGTGATTCTGGCCAAGCGTAACGGTATTGTGGATTCGGTCGACTCCGAGCGCATTATTGTCCGCGTGGAGGGCGAGCATCATCCGACGCAGATGTCGCGCGAGGTGGGTTCGGACATTTATCAGCTGGTGAAGTTCAAGCGCTCCAATCAGAACACCTGCATCAACCAGAAGCCGGTGGTGCGCGAAGGCGACCGGGTGCTGAAGGGGCAGGTGATTGCCGATGGTCCGTGCACGGAGCAGGGCGAGTTGGCATTGGGACGCAACGTGCTGGTGGCTTTCATGCCGTGGCGCGGCTACAACTTCGAGGACGCGATTCTGATCAGCGAGAAGCTGGTGCGCGAGGACTACTACACCTCGGTGCATATTGAGGAGTTCGAGATCGAGGCGCGGGACACGAAGCTGGGGCCGGAGGAGATCACGCGCGACATCCCCAATGTTTCCGAGTCGGCACTCCGCGATCTGGACGACAGTGGCATCATCCGCATCGGCGCACAGATCAAGCACAACGACATTCTGGTGGGCAAGGTGACGCCGAAGGGCGAAACCCAGCTAACGCCGGAAGAGAAGCTGCTGCGTGCGATCTTTGGCGAAAAGGCCGGCGACGTGCGTGACGCTTCGCTGACGTGTCCTCCGGGTATTGAGGGCACGGTGGTCGATGTGCGCATCTTCAGCCGCAAGGGGCAGGAGAAGGACGAGCGCGCCAAGCAGATTGAAGCCGAGCACAAGGCAAAGCTGGAAAAGAACCTGGGCGACGAGATTCGCATTCTGACCGATGAGCGGTTGAAGCGTCTTGAGTCGCTGCTGGGAGGCAAGGAAGTACTGGCCGACCTGCACGATGAGCGCACCAACAAGCGGTTGCTGACCAAGGGCGCGATTCTGGATCGAGAGACGATTGAGCGCATCTCGACCAAGAACCTGAAGCGCATCCGCTATGCAGACAAGGATCCGCGCGTCAACGAGCAGATCGACGAGATCGAGGAGATGACCTCGCGCCAGATCGATGTGCTGAAGAAGATCACCAATGAGAGGATGGCCAAGCTGCAGAAGGGGGATGAGCTGCCTCCAGGCGTGATCAAGATGGTCAAGGTCTACGTTGCCATGAAGCGCAAGCTTTCCGTGGGCGACAAGATGGCCGGCCGTCACGGCAATAAGGGCGTGATTGCACGCATTCTGCCGGAAGAGGATATGCCGTATCTGCCGGATGGTCGTCCGGTGGAGATTGTGCTGAATCCGCTGGGTGTGCCATCGCGTATGAACGTGGGACAGATCCTGGAGACGCACCTGGGCTGGGCCGCCGCAGAGCTGGGTCGCAAGATGGCCGCGCTGCTGCAGCAGAACAGCGATGCAAACTTCATTCGCGAGCAGGTGAAGAAGAACTTTGCCGGCACGGCGGCGTTGCATCAGCTGCTGGAGCTGGATGACGAGATGCTGCTGCGGGTGACACGCGGCATGGAGCGCGGCATCTGGTTTGGCACGGCGGTCTTCGACGGCGCGCGCGAGGAGGAGATCAAGGCACTGCTGTCGGCGGCCGGATTGCCCAGCTCGGGCAAGACGGTGCTCTACGACGGCATGACGGGCGAGCAGTTTGAGCAGCCGGTGACGGTGGGCTACATCTATATGCTCAAGCTTTCGCACCTGGTCGACGACAAGATTCACGCGCGTTCGATCGGACCGTACTCGCTGATCACCCAGCAGCCGCTGGGAGGCAAGGCGCAGTTCGGTGGCCAGCGCTTCGGCGAGATGGAAGTCTGGGCGTTGGAGGCTTACGGCGCGGCGTACATTCTGCAGGAGCTGCTGACGTCGAAGTCCGACGATGTGTATGGCCGAACCAAGATCTACGAGGCCATTGTGAAGGGCGAGGCGGCGATCGAGCCGGGTGTTCCGGAGAGCTTCAATGTGCTGATTCGCGAGCTGCAGGCGCTGTGTCTGGACGTGGAGCTGATCAAGCGTGCCGATCTGAAGAAGCTGCCGGTTCCGGAGCTGATCGACGTGGCTGTGGCCGATTAAGCGGGCCAGTCGCCGGCCGGGTGGTCGGCGACGCGCTCGCAGCGAGGGAGCTGCCCTGGTGGAGGGATCCACCAACCAGGGTGGGGCAGAACTCCCGAAAGAATTCCCTGGGGCAGCCGCGACGCGGGCCAGAGGCACGTGTCAAGGAGGAAACAAGTGTTCCGTTCCAATCCATTTGAGCTGACATCCCCGATCAAGGATTTCGATGCGATTCGCATCATGCTTGCCTCGCCAGAGAAGATCCGGAGCTGGTCGCACGGCGAGGTGACCAAGCCGGAGACGATCAACTACCGCACCTTCAAGCCGGAGCGCGATGGTCTGTTCTGCGCCCGCATTTTTGGCCCGGTCACGGACTGGGAGTGCCTGTGCGGCAAGTACAAGCGGATGAAGCATCGCGGTGTAATCTGCGACAAGTGCGGCGTAGAGGTGACGGTCTCCAAGGTGCGCCGTGAGCGCATGGGCCACATTGAGTTGGCCTCGCCGTGCTCGCATGTCTGGTTCTTCAAGGGGCTGCCCTCGCGCATTGGCCATTTGCTGGACATCTCCCTGCGTGATCTGGAGGGAATTCTCTACTTCGAGTCCTATGTGGTGGTCGATCCGGGCGATGCTCCGGTGAAGGAGCGCGAGGTCATCAAGGACGAGAATCGCTTCCGTGAGCTGGATCAGCAGTACCGGCCGACGGGTTTCAAGGCGATGATGGGTGCCGAGGCGATCAAGGAGCTGCTGAAGCGCGTGGAGATCGAGGAGCTTTCAGTAGAACTGCGCGAGCGCATGAAGGCTGAAACCTCGGTGCAGAAGAAGATCAAGTACTCCAAGCGGTTGAAGGTGGTGGAGGCCTTCCGCAAGAGCGGCAATAAGCCGCACTGGATGATTCTGGATGTGCTGCCGGTCATTCCTCCGGAGCTGCGCCCGCTGGTGCCGCTCGACGGCGGCCGCTTTGCCACCTCGGATCTGAATGATTTGTATCGGCGCGTGATCAATCGCAACAACCGCCTGAAGAAGCTGATGGATCTGCACGCCCCTGAGGTGATTGTGCGCAACGAAAAGCGCATGTTGCAGGAGGCGGTGGATGCGCTGTTTGACAATGGCCGCCGCGGCCGCGTGCTGCGCGGGGCGAACAACCGTCCGCTGAAGTCGCTCTCCGATACGCTGAAGGGCAAGCAGGGCCGCTTCCGCCAGAACCTGCTGGGCAAGCGCGTGGATTACTCGGGCCGCTCGGTGATCGTGGTGGGACCGGAGCTGAAGCTGAACCAGTGCGGATTGCCGAAGAAGATGGCTCTGGAGCTGTTCAAGCCGTTTATCTATCATCGGCTGGAGCAGACCGGACACTGCACGACCATCAAGCAGGCCAAGGAGATGGTGGAGCTGCAGGAGACGGTGGTCTGGGACATTCTGGAAGAGGTAATCAAGGATCATCCGATTCTGCTGAACCGCGCTCCAACCTTGCATCGGCTGGGTATTCAGGCCTTTGAGCCGGTGCTGGTCGAGGGCAAGGCGATCAAGATTCATCCGCTGGTCTGCACGGCCTTCAACGCGGACTTTGACGGCGATCAGATGGCAGTGCACATTCCGCTGTCGCCGGAGGCGCAGATTGAAGCCAGCGTGCTGATGCTGGCATCGCACAACATCCTGTCGCCGGCCTCGGGTCATCCGATCACGGTGCCGACCCAGGATATGGTGCTGGGTCTCTACTACATGACCAAGTCTAAAGCGGGCGCTCGCGGTGAGGGTCGCACCTTTGCCACCATCGAAGAAGTACTGATGGCGCTGGCTCTGGGCGAGGTGGAGACGCTGACGCCGATCCGGCTGCGCTACACCGGACAGGTGCTGGACATGACGACGGCCTACGACGATCAGGACCTGATGCACACCGATCCGGTGGAGTTCAACCGGCAGTTCCTGACGACAACCGTGGGCCGGGCGATCCTGAACGATGCGCTTCCCGAGGGCATGCCGTTTGTGAACGGTCTGCTGAAGAAGAAGGGCATTGGCCA
>JAKBAG010000100.1 GCA_021809235.1 Acidobacteriota bacterium | reverse complement strand
GAGCGTTTCTGAGTCTATCGTGCGGAAATGCCCGATGGATGAGCCGGAAATCTCCCGTATCTGGAAAGTAACATCCGGTGATTGGTCTGGAGAATGGTTTTTCTGTCTTTCTTGCAGGTCCTGAGCGGGTGGAGCGGGTTTGGGCCACTGAAGTGACAGGATGGAGGGGCAATGGGACGGTCAGGCAGCGGACCGCTCCGACCCGCTGCCGGAATGCAGGGAAACGGATCGGAGCAAAGCCGGATGCAGGCTCGGGGCCTGCTGCCTGGGACTACGGGAAGATCCGGTTGAGGGTGCGGGCAAAGGGGATAGTCTCGCGGACATGCTCCAGGCCGCAAAGCCAGGCGACGACGCGCTCGATGCCCATGCCGAAGCCGGAGTGGGGCACGGAGCCGTAGCGGCGCAGGTCCAGGTACCACTGGAAGGCTTCGATGGGCAGGTTGTGGGCCTCAATGCGGCTCTTGAGCAGATCGTAGTCATCGACACGCTGGGAGCCGCCGATGATTTCGCCGTAGCCTTCCGGAGCCAGAACATCGACGCAGAGGGCGAGGCTGGGATTGGCCGGGTCCGGCTGCATGTAAAAGGCCTTGACGGCGGCCGGGTAGCGGTGGACCATCACGGGGCGATCAAACTGGCTGCTGAGCCAGGTTTCGTCCGGGGAGCCGAAGTCGTCGCCATACTGGAAGGCATGCTCGAGATGGCCGTCCTTGTGGGCCTGCTGGAGCATGGATGCGGCCTCATCGTAGCTGAGGCGCGGGAATGGCGCCTGAATGGCGCGGATGCGGTCGAGGTCTCGGCCAAGCGTGAGCAGCTCAGGACTGCGGCGAGCCAGCACGCTCTGGGCGATGTGAGAGACGAAGTTCTCGGCCAGCTCGAGCAGCCCGTCCAGATCGCAGAAGGCGACCTCCGGCTCGATCATCCAGAACTCGGTCAGGTGGCGGCGGGTTTTGGATTTTTCGGCACGGAAGGTAGGGCCGAAGCTGTAGACCTTGCCCAGGGCAAGCGCCGTGGCTTCCACATAAAGCTGGCCACTCTGGGTCAGGAATGCCTCGTCGCCGAAGTAATCGACGGGAAAGAGCGTGGATGTGCCTTCGCATGCGGCTGGGGTGAGGATGGGCGGATCAGTGCGGATAAAGCCGTTGGAGTCAAAGTACTCCTGGGCGGCGCGCATGATCTCGGCGCGGATGCGGAGGATGGCTGCCTGGCGGGTGGAGCGCACCCAGAGGTGGCGATGCTCCATGAGGAAATCGACGCCGTGCTCCTTGGGCGTGATGGGGTAAGGATCGGACTCCGGAATGCGGTGCAGGACGGTGACCGATTCGATATCCAGCTCGAAGCCGCCGAGAGCACGCTGATCGGCGCGGACGCGCCCGGTGACCTGGAGGCTGGACTCCTGGGTAAGGCTTCGCAGAGCTTCAAAGACCTCGGCGGAGACGCCGGCTTTGTGGGCTACGCCCTGGATGAGGCCGGTGCCGTCACGAAAGATGGGAAACAGGAGCTTGCCGCTTTCGCGCAGGTTATAGAGCCAGCCGCGAAGGGTGACGGTCTGGCCGTCGTGGTGGGCGATCTGGTCGATGCTGACAATGGGGGCCGCGTGAGGATCGGAAGGTGGCACGAGTTGCATTCCTTCATTTTAAGCGGCCCGGCAGGAGTGACGAAGCTGCCGGGCCAGTGGGTAGCCGAAGAGGTTCTCTTCTGCGGCGCAGGATGTGCGTCCGCCCTAGAAAGGCCACTGCCAGTTGGCCTCCTCGGGGGCGTCGACACCATGGTGGTAGGCATACTGGCGGCAGGCAAGCTGGCGGTCGCGGAACTGTTCGCGGGCGTGGGCGCCGATGCAGCGCAGACGCGGCACGCGATCGATGGCGTCGATGGCGAGGCTGAAGCGATCGATGTTGTTGCAGATGGCCAGCTCGAGCGGGGTGTTGATGCTTCCCTGCTCCTTGTATCCGCGGACGTGGAGATTGGCGTGGTTGTGGCGGCGGTAGGCCAGGCGATGGATGAGCCAGGGATAGCCGTGGAAGTTGAAGAGTACGGGGCGGTCGGTGGTGAAGAGGGCATCAAATTCGGTGTCGGTAAGGCCGTGGGGGTGCTCGGAGCGCGGCTGCATGCGGAAGAGATCGACGACGTTGACGAAGCGGATGCGGAGATCGGGGAAGGTGCGGCGCAGCAGGGCGGTGGCGGCCAGCGCCTCGAGCGTGGGGATATCGCCTGCGGAGGCCATAACAAGATCCGGCTCAAGGCCCTGATCGTTGCTTGCCCAGTCCCAGATACCGATGCCTTTGGTGCAGTGGCGGATGGCCGCATCCATGTCCATGTACTGGAGATGGTTCTGCTTGTCACTGACGATGACGTTGATGTAGTTGCGGCTGCGCAGGCAGTGGTCGGCAACACTGAGCAGGGAGTTGACGTCAGGCGGCAGGTAGATGCGGGTGACGCTGGCACTCTTGTTGACGACCAGATCGAGGAAGCCCGGATCCTGATGGGTGAAGCCGTTGTGATCCTGGCGCCAGACGGTAGAGGTGATGAGGAGATTGAGCGAGGCGACGGGGCGACGCCAGTCCAGGCGGCGGGCAATCTCCAGCCACTTGGCATGCTGGTTGAACATGGAATCGATCACGTGAACGAAGGACTCGTAGGTGGAGAAGAAGCCATGACGTCCGGTGAGCAGATAGCCCTCGAGCATGCCCTCCAGGGTGTGCTCGCTGAGCATCTCCAGCACGCGGCCTTCGGGATCGAGATGGCCGCCATCCTCATCCTCGGGCAGACGGGCCTCGTTCCAGAATTTGCCGCTGATCTGGTAGGCGGCATCGAGTTTGTTGGAGGTGGTTTCATCGGGACCGAAGAGACGGAAGCTCTGCGGATTAAGGCAAAGGGTGTCGCGCAGCATCAGGCCGAGGGGTCGGGTGTTTTCCGCGCGATGCACGGCAGGGCGATCCAGTGGCAGGGCGTAGGTGGTGAAATCCGGCAGACGCAACGGCGAGGATGAGCCGCCGTTGGTGGCTGGATGCAGCCCCATGCGACGGCTGCCCTCCGGAGCCAGCGTGGCAAACCAGGGAGCAAGACGGCCGTCGGGACCGAAGAAGTCGGCCGGCTGCAGGGAGCGCATCCAGTCCTCAAGCAGGCGGAGGTGGGCGGGATTGGTTTTCACATCCGCGACAGGCACCTGATGGGCGCGCCAGAAGCCCTCCAGGTAATGACCATCCACCTGTCGCGGGGCGGTCCAGCCCTTGGGCGAGCGGAGGACGATCATGGGCCAGTGCGGCCGGGGGATGGCGCCATGCCGGGCCGAGCGGGCCGCGGACTGAATGGTGCGGATGCGTTCGATGCAGTGATCGACCGTGGCGGCCATGGCCTGATGCATGGAGTGCGGGTCCGAGCCCTCGACAAAGCAGGGCGACCATCCGTAGCCGCGCAGCAGAGAGGCCAGTTCTTCGTCCGGAATACGGGACAGCAGCGTGGGATTGTTGATCTTGTAGCCGTTGAGGTGAAGGATGGGCAGAACGGCGCCGTCGCGACCGGGGTGAAGAAATTTGTTGATGTGCCAGGAAGTGGCCAGAGCGGCCGTTTCCGCCTCCCCGTCGCCGACCACTGCGGCAACGAGCAGATGGGGGTGATCGAAGGCGGCACCACAGGCGTGTGAGAGCACATAGCCCAGCTCTCCGCCCTCGTGGATGGAGCCGGGCGTCTCCGGCGTGCAGTGGCTGCCAATGCCGCCGGGGAAGGAAAACTGGCGGAAAAAGGCAAGCAACCCGGCGGTGTCCTGCCCCTTGTCCGGGTAGATCTGGCTGTAACTGCCCTCCAGATAAAGCGGCCCCAGAACGCCGGGAGCGCCGTGACCGGGACCGGCAAGGAAGATCATCTCCAGATCGGGAAAGCGATCGGTGGCGCAGAGCAGGCGATTGAGATGGGCGTAGATGAAGGCGAGTCCGGGACTGGACCCCCAGTGGCCGAGCAGGCGGTTCTTGATGTGGTCGGGCTGGAGCGGCTCGGCAAGCAGTGGGTTGTCACGCAGATAGATCATGCCCAGGCTCAGATAGTTGGCCGCGCGCCACCAGGCGTCGATGCGGCTGAGCTGCTCGGGGGAAAGCGGCTGGCCGGCGATGGTGGAGCGAGTGGCCGTATAGGCAGTGGGTGCATGGGCCGGGGAGCTGGAGGGGCTGGAATGGTTGGCCATGGGATTCTCCTTCTGGGGTTACGACCGGACTAAAGGGTCGGCAGCGGCTGGATGGGAGGTAAGCGGAGGGAGGGAAGCCAGTCGACAGGGGACAAGCGGGAAAGATTGGGAAATTCCAAAACTGCACTCCACAGCGGAGGCAATTTCGTTTCGCAACTGGAGGTCAAAGAGTTTGCACATAGCCGGAGTCTCCGGACGAAAAAACGCTCACGATGGAGGGAAGAGCGTTGGCAAGACATTTATACGCGGAGTTGCGAGCCGATGCATGTGCTTGGCGTCACAGGAAGACAGAGATGGAACTGGGGCCTGCCCCGGAAGCGGCATGGACTGGCGCGGAAGCGGACCCTGGCGCTGGGGCTTGCGCTGGTTCTGCATGTGGTTTGTGGGCTGGCCTTTCTGCTGCTTCTGTTGGTTTGTAGTCCGCTGGCCGGGGCGCAGGGCCGTCCGGTGCCGGATGGGGCTTCGAGCTGGCAGGAAACGGTCACCTTGCGCGGGAATACGCCGCCGTGGGCACAGCCCGGGCGCGTGGTGGGCGTGGTGGCGCCAGAGGTACGGCTGGAGCGGATGGTGCTGGTATTGAAGGCCGATCCGGCACGCGAGCAGGCGCTGCGGCTACGGGTGCAGCAGCAGCATGAGCCGGGATCGGCGCAGTATCACCGATGGCTGACGGCGGCCGAGTTCGGGCGGGAGTTTGGAGCGACCCCAGGCCAACTGGCCACGGTGACCGGGTGGCTTGCGAGCCGCGGCTTTCGGGTGGAGCCGGTCAGCGCCGGGCGGCGGCTGGTGATCTTCTCCGGCAGCGAGGCAGCGGTGGAGGATGCCTTTCATGTTTCGCTGCAACGCTATGCTGTGGCAGGCTCGACACGCGTGGCCAACAGCCAGGACCCGCAGATTCCGCAGGCGCTGGCGGGGCTGGTGCGCGGCGTGCTCTCCCTGCATGACCTGCCCAGGCAGTCGCAGATCGCCCGCCAGGAGCCGATTGCGCTGCCGGGCACCGATGCCGCTGGAGGGGGTCGTGTGCCGCGGTTGCATCCGCTCTATTCCCAGGGCACGACCCATTACCTGTTTCCAGCGGACTTTGCCACGATCTATGATGCCGATCCGCTCTATGCGCAGGGAATCAATGGAGCCGGGCAGTCCATTGCCGTGGTGGGCCGCAGCGACATTGCGCCGGCCGATCTGACGGAGTTTCGCAGCTTTGCCAACCTGGGCAGCGGGGCCAACGTGGCAGTGACGGTGGATGGGCCCGATCCGGGGTTTGTACCCGGCGACCAGACCGAAGCGACGCTGGATGTGGAATGGGCCGGAGCGCTGGCGCCGGCGGCGCAGATTCAGTACGTGGAGGCAGCGTCAACGACGACGACCGATGGGGTGGATCTGGCGGCGGCGTATGTGGTGAACCACCGGTTGGCCTCGGTGCTGAGCGTGAGCTACGCCAGCTGCGAGCAGTCGATGGGAGCCACGGAGCTGGCGTTCTATGACGACCTGTGGACGCAGGCGGCCAGCGAGGGGATCTCCGTGTTTGCCTCCTCGGGGGATGCCGGTGCGGCCGGATGCGATGCCGGGAGCAGCACGACAGGCAGTGGACGAGCGGTGAGCGGAATGTGTACGCCGGTGTGGGTGACATGCGTGGGCGGGACTGAGTTTGAGGAAGGCGACCACACCTATTGGAATCCCTATAACGGTCCTGGCAGCGAGTCGGCGCTGGGCTATATTCCGGAGGTGGTGTGGAACGAAAGCGGCGCCAACGGCGGGAGCGGGCTGTGGGCCGGAGGCGGCGGGGTGAGTACGGTCTATGCGCAGCCTCCGTGGCAGGCGGCGGTGGCCGGAAGCTCCGGCAACGGGATGCGGACGGTGCCGGATGTGGCCGTTTCGACGGCGGAGCACGACGGCTATCTGGGCTGCGTGAGCGGATCGTGGTATGTGTTTTCCGGCACCTCACTGTCTGCACCGGCCTGGGCGGCCATGATGGCGATGATCAATCAGAGCCAGAGCGCGCAGGGAATGGGTTCGGCGCAGGGCTCGGCCAATCCGGAGCTGTATGCGCTGCTGGAGGCTCCAAGTCCGCCATTTCATGGCACGCTGGCCGGGAATAACAGTGTTCCAGGCGTGAACGGCTTCACGGCCAGCGGGAGCTTCAATCTGGCGACCGGGCTGGGCAGCGTGGATGTCGCAGCACTGGTGAACAGCTGGGCCTTCAATGCAACCGGACTGGCGGAGAGTTTTACCTTGACGGCTACGCCGGATGCGCTGTCGGTGGTTGCCGGCAATGCCACGCGATTTGCGATTGTTGCTGCCACGACGAGCGGCAGTACCGGTCCAATTACGCTTGCCGCCAGCGCACCGGCAGGCGTCGCGGTGAGCATAGCTCCGACGACGATCCAGCCCGGCGGACAGGCGCAGGTCCAGGTGCAGACAGCCCCGAATGCGCAGAGTGGAACGATTGTGGTGACCGGAAGCAGCGGCGTCTCCCAGCAGACGCTCCGGGTGCCCCTGACCGTGGCACCGGCTCCAACACTGAGCGTAGCTTCGGCTCCAACGGCACTGGTGGTGACGGCTGGAGCCAGCGCGGGGGCGACGATCACGGTGAGCAGTGGCGGTAGCTTTGCAGGCACGGCCAGCCTGACGGTGAGCGGGCTGCCGGCCGGGGTGAATGCGGTGTGGAACCGGACCGTGCTCGCGCCGCCGGGAAGCGCGACGCTGACCCTGGTGGCGGAGGCGAATGCACCGCCGGTGCAGGCGGCGCCGGCGGTGGTGACGGCCACCGGGGATGGACTGAGCGCGACGACAACGGTGATGGTCACCGTGCTGGCGGCGCAGAGTGAGCTGTCGATTGCCGCTGGCAGCACGGCGCTGCGGCTGGTGGCTGGCAGCCAGTTGAGCCTGCCGGTAACCGTGACCGCGGCAACCGGCTTTGTGGGTCGGGTGCGGGTGGGCGTGGCCGGATTGCCCGGCGGAGTGACAGCCACCTGGAGTGCCAGCAGCTTTGCGGCCATCGGCCCTGCAACGCAGTCCCTGACGCTGACGCTGCATGCCACGCCGACGGCAGCGACGGCGGCCAACCAGCCGCTGACGTTGACCGCATTTGGCGATGGGCAGACGGCCTACGGAGCGGCCAGCCTGAGCGTGGCGTTGCCAACGGCAATCGAGCTGGAGCTGAGTGCGAATCCGCTGAGCCTGACCCCGGGCAGTTCCCTGCCGGTCACGGCAACGGTGCGGGTGGTCGGTCCGCTGACGCTGGCAGCCGATCTGAGCGATGTGGCGCTGCGGATGAGCGGCCTGCCGGCAGGGGTGACGGCAAGCTGGGGCACGATTGGGAGGAACGCAGCCGGACTGCTGATGGCACAGGGCGTGGTGACGGCGGCAGCGACAGCGACTCCGGGCACGACGCGCAGCCTGGCGCTGGCCGAGGTGACGGATAGGACCACAGGGCTGGTCTATGACGGCGTGGAACCGGTGTCCGTGATCGTGCATCCCCAGGCAACGCTGACAGTGGCGGTACCCGCAGGCACGCTTCTGCTGGTGCCGGGCATGACGGCGTCGATCACGGTAACGGTCACCGGGCTGCCGCTGACCGCATTGCATCCGGCGCTGCTGCATCTGCCAGCCGGAGTGACCGCAGGCTGGACGGCAAGCGGCTCCGGATGGGTGCTGCGGCTGGCCGTGGCCTCAAGCGCACGACCGGCGAATGGAGCGATGGAGGTCGTGGTAAGCGGACTGGGACTGACGGCTTCCTCGACGCTTGCGTATCGGCTGTATTAGGGGCTCAAGCCTGGGCCGGAACGGCGGAAACTGAGGCACGATCCGGGGGCTGGCTCAGGAGGTCGGCTCCGGTAGCAGTCCAAGGGCGCGGTAGATGACCAATGGCGCATCCTCGAGCGCGTAGCGACGGCGGTAGCAGGCAAGGGCGGCAGCCTGCATGGCACTCCGCTCCGTGGGCGTAAGCGCCTGGAATCGCTCGATCAGGCGGATGGTACCTTCGAGGGTATCCGGCTCCATGATCGCGGCTCCATCGGCGGCAACCTCGGGAGCGATGTTGACCTTGTCGCTGATGAGCGGAATGAGCGAACAGGCCAGCGCGTCGGCGACGGCGATACCGAAGTTCTCCTGATGGGAAGGCAGGATGAAGGCAGTGGCAGCGGCAAAGGCTCCCCACTTGAGGCTGCCGCGCAGCATGCCGGTCCAGGTGATGCGAGAGGCAATGCCAAGAGCCTGAGCGCGAGCCTGCAACTGGGCGGCCCAGCCGGTTTCATCCGGTCCGGCCATGACCAGATGCAGATCGGGGGAGGCAGCGCGGGCAAAGGCCTCCAGCAGCAGATCGCATCCCTTCTTGGGATGGATACGGCCAAGGAAGAGCAGCAGCGGCTTCCCGGCAAGCTCCGGCCAGGCGGCAAGAAACTCGGCGCGGCTGGCTGCCAGATCCCGATCAGGACCGGCGGAGCCGTAGGGCACGAGCACGCGACGGAAATTGCGGAAGGGAAAACCCTCGCCGACCGTACGGTACTCCTCCTGGCTGGTAACGCAGACGGCATGGGCACGATTGAGATTGCGAGACTCGACGAGGGTCCAGTACAGCAGTTTTTTCAGATGCTTGAGCGGATAGCGGCGCTTGAAGTAAGGATCGAGCATGCCATGGCTGAAGACCGCGTACGGAACATGGGAGTCAAAGACCCGGCGAGCGGCTGCAGTGTGGAACTGCCAGACGCCATTGACGATGACCCCGTCGAAGCGGTCCCGGTTCGCGCGCAGCCACTGCTCAAGCGCAGGGGCATAGGCATAGCTGCCGCGCCCCGGACCACAGGGGTGCACCGGGCAGCTGAGCCGATGCTGGAAGGCATCGCGCTCCGGTCCGGCATCGGGCGCATCGGCGGTGGCAATCTCTACCTGGTTGCCCAGGCGCTGATGGGCCAGGGCAAAAATCCGTGCCGACTCACTGGGACCCCCGGCATCGGGGTCCAGGGTGCGGATCACATGGAGCAGGCGCATGGATTGAGTATAGCGGGAGGGTGGCCTGCTGCCAGAGAGCGAGCAATCCCGGACAAGAAAAAGCTGCTGCCACGCAGAATGCGCGGCAGCAGCGGTGGAGGAGAAGACGTTGCGGCGAGGAAGCGCGGACGAACAGATTGCAGGCCGGCTGTTCCGGCTGCAATCTAGGCCGTGACCGGCTCGGCGTCGGCAGGAGCCTCAACAGCCTCCGCCAGCACGCGCACGGAAAGCTGCGCGATGACCTCGCGGTAGAGGCGCACGGGAACCGTGACGTCGCCGGTGGACTTCAGCGGCTCGACGAGCTGGATCTTGCGGCGATCGACATCGAAGCCCTTGGCAGCCAGCTCATGAGCGATATCGGCCGCGGTGACCGAACCGAAGAGATGGCCGCTGTCGCCGGACTTGCGGGTGAAGACCAGGCTGACGGTGGCAAGCTGGGAAGCAAGCGCCTCGGCCTGAGCCTTTTCGGTGGCGGCGCGGCGGGCCGCGGCGGCCTTCATCTGCTCGATGACGGACTTGTTGGATGCGGTGGCCTGCAGGGCGAGCTTGCGCGGGAGCAGGTAGTTGCGACCGTAGCCATCGGCGACCTTGACGACATCGCCGCGGTGGC
>JAKBAG010000099.1 GCA_021809235.1 Acidobacteriota bacterium | reverse complement strand
TCACAATCGCCAGGTACCGGTGATCCGGCGACCACGCCGCAGCCATTGGCAGGCTGTTCAGTGCCTGCGCTCCGCCCGGTTCCGGCAGTTGCAGTTGCTTGCCCGTTGGCAGTGGTAGCGACCTGCTGGTTGCCATCGGCGTCTGAGACCACCCAGCCGCTGTGGCCGCTGCAGCCAGCGTGACCAATCCAGTAACCAGAACAAGTGTGCGCAAGCCAGTAGCATTCATACCGAACACGCTATCAGAGCCGCGTATCCGGCAGGCAAAGCACGCGGCAAAGTCACGAAAAATTGATCGTCTTTTTCCCTCCCGTTCGCAGCAACCCCGCAGAAACCATACAGAAGCATCTCGGCCTGCGCGGCCTCTGCAACCTCCGTCCATCTTTCGATGGATACCTTCATTGACCTTGCGAAGGAGCGCTCTTAGACTAATGACAGCGCGTTACCGGCGTGCGGGGGAGTGTGCATGGCTGAATCCAATCTCAATGCGAGCCTCAAACCGAATCCAAAATCGAATCGCAAGTCACTGCGCCTCGCAGCCGCCGTGGTCGTCGTGCTGGCTACCATCGGCTACCTCGCCTATTCCGGACAGGCCTCGGCAAAAAGCTATTACGTCACCATCCCCGAGATGCAGCAGATGGGCCACAAAGCCTACTCCAGCAACCTCCGCGTCGAAGGATTCGTCAAGCCCGACACCATCCATCAGGATGGGCCCAACGTTCGCTTCGTCCTCACCGAGTTTGAGAGTCACAACCCCAAGGCTCAGCAGAATCCCCAGCAGGTCGTCGTCGATTACCGCGGCTCCGAGCCGCCTCCGGACACCTTCAAGAACGATGCCCAGGCGCTGGCCATCGGCACTCTCGGCCAGGACGGCGTCTTTCACGCCACCCAGCTTCAGGCCAAGTGCGCCTCCAAATACGCGCCCGCGGCCCAGCAGGGCGCAGCCGCCGGCAAAATGGCCTCCAACGCAGCTCCGAACGATGGCCAAATCGGAGCCGGCCGCTGATCTGAATCGCTCATGACCGAGACCGAGCACGGCCCGTCCCAACCCTTGTCGCAGCCCCCATCGACTTCCTCCGGGCAGTTGCCTCCACTGTCGGCACCCACTCCCGTTGCCCAACTCGACGATCTCTCCCGGCTCTTCGGCAGCTTTGCCGCTCTGCGACGCATTCAGTACACCTTCCTGCCCGGCAAGTGCTACGTCCTGCTCGGAGAAAACGGCGCCGGCAAATCTACGCTCCTGCGCATCCTCGCCGGACTGCTGCCCCCCAGCCATGGCACCATCACTCTCTTCGGATCCTTCACGCCTGCCCAGGCCTGCGGTCGCATCGGCTACATGAGCCACGCGCCCATGCTCTACGACGAGCTGACCGGCGTGGAGAATCTCGCTTACTTCGCCGCTCTATATCCTCGCTCCCAGACGCTTTCCCCGGAGCTGGCACTGCAGCAGGTCGGCCTCGATCCGGCACTCCCGCGCAAGGTCGGCCAGTATTCGCAGGGCATGCGACAGCGGGCCTCGCTGGCCCGTGTGCTCATGGCCCAGCCGGACCTGCTTCTGCTCGACGAGCCGTTTTCCAACATGGACATACAGTCTGCCCACCAGATGGTCGCCTTACTGGACAAGCTCCGTCAGCCCGGACGTACCGTCGTGCTCACCACTCACCAGCGCGAACTCGCCCTGCCCATCGCCGACTGCATGCTCACCCTGCACGCTGGCCAGATCGTCTCCGAAGGGAGTGCCCACCGGTCATGAGCGCAGGCAAAACCAACGGCGCACGCTTTCTGGACTCGCTCGGCATCGCCTACCAGATCCGCGAATATCTCGTCGATCCCGACGATCTGTCCGCCACCTCCGTCGCCCACAAAATCGGCTTGCCCGCCGAGCAGGTCTTCAAAACCCTGCTGACCACGGACACATCCGGCAACTACCGCTTCGCCGTCATCCCCGGCAACCAGGAGGTTGACTTCAAGAAGCTCGCCCGCGCCGCCGGACTCCGCCGCGCCACCATGGTCGCGCTCAAGGACGTCCAGCCACTCACCGGCTACATCCGCGGCGGCGTCACCGTCTTCGGAGCACGCAAGGCATATCCGGTTCTGGCCGACGAAACCATCGAGCTTTTCGATACCATCAGCGTCTCCGCCGGCCTCCGAGGCGTGCAACTGCTGCTCGCGCCTCAGGACTATCTCCGCGCCACCCAGGCAACCCTGGCCGATCTCTGCAAGGACTCTGCATCCGCGCCGCAGCCTTCCCATCCCCCTTCTCAGGAGGCCGCAGAATGGCAGTAGCCATCGCCCCACCGGAAGAGCCCGGCTGGTTCCATCTGGTCGGCATTCACCTCCGCAAGGATCTCCGCATCGAGTGGCGCTCACGCGAAGCCATTCACTCCATGATCTTCTTTGCCCTGCTCGTCGTTGTGCTCTTCAGCATGGCCTTTGACCCCACCGCTGCCGCCTCCCGTGAGATTGCCGGCGGCGTGCTCTGCGTGGCTACGCTCTTTGCCAGCGTCAGCGCCCTCAACCAGGCATGGAGCCGCGAAATCCGCCACGATGTGCTCGACGCCCTGCGCATGACTCCAGCCGACCGCTCGGCCATCTTCGTCGCCAAGGTGCTGGCCAACTTCCTCTTTGTCACCGTTGTGCAGGCCCTGCTGGCTCCGGTCTTTTTCATCTTCTATAACCTACGCCCGCTCGGCAACGGCTGGCTGCTGCTGGCCATCGTTCCGCTCGGAACCTGGGCGCTGGTCGCCAATGGCACCTTCTTCGCCGCGCTGTCCATCCGCAGCCGCAACCGTGAACTCCTGCTGCCCCTGATTCTTTTTCCCATCTTTCTGCCTGCCCTGCTGGCCATGGTCCTGGCCGTGAAGACCATCCTCACAGGAGATGGCAGCGACCCGCACCTGCTCTGGCTCAAAATGCTGGCTGGCTACGACATTATCTTCATGACCGTCAGCCTGCTGCTCTTCGATACCGTCCTGCACGCGGAGTGAAGGGAAACACCCTCAGGAAATCGGGAATACACTGAAAGTGGAAACACATGCAACGAGGTTGGTGATGAAAAAACTCTGGATCGCACTGGGCATGCTGGCCGTCGCGGCGCTGATGCTGTGGGGCTTCAATCAGGCTATCTACGTGGCGCCCACTGAGGCCACCATGGGCGACGTGCAGCGCATCTTTTACTACCACGTACCCAACGCCATGCTGAGCTTCCTCTTCTTTGCCATCAGCTTCGTGGCCTCCATCCTCTTTCTGGCCTGGCGCAACACGGCCCCGGCTCGCGCACAGGCCGCAGACGCCTGGGCACTGGCCTCAGCGGAAGTCGGCGTCGTCTTCTGCTCGGTCGTCCTCATCACCGGCCCGCTCTGGGCGCGTCCCGTCTGGGGTATCTGGTGGACCTGGGATGCACGGCTCACCACCACCCTGCTCCTCTGGCTCATCTACGTCAGTTATCTGCTGCTGCGCCGCTTCGTTGAAGGCGCACAGATGCAGACTCTGGCGGCCGTCGTCTCCGTCTTCGGCGCGCTTGACGTGCCCATCGTCTACATGGCCAACCGCTGGTGGCGTACCCAGCATCCGGCTCCCGTCTTCGGCGGCGGACCAGACTCCGGCATCAAGGACCCGACCATGCTGGCCGCCTTTGGCTGGAACCTGCTCGCCTGGGCCGTATGGGGGCTCATGCTTCTCGCCTTCCGCGTCCACGTCGAACGCCGCAATCAGCAGATCCAACACAAGGCCAGCCAGGCCGCTCTGGCCGGGAGGTAATAGACCATGGGACATCGCTTCCTGATCCTCGCCTTTACCGCAACCTGGGTCATCCAGCTCGGGTACCTCCTCTGGACCATCGCCACCTGGCTCCGCCAGCGCCGCCAGCTCTAGCGCAAATCCCCCTTCGCCCGCTATGGCGGAGAGGATGTACTCCTTTTGCACAACTTTTCTCTATAAAACGGGAAAAGTACTTGCCAAACATGCATTGAAAATGTTTCCTTGAATTCATTCATTTTTAACGTCTCAAATTGAGGCATACTTTTCATGTTCGTCCTGTTGATGATCTGCTCTTTCCTTGGAATTGTTGTTCTGCCGGTTGTCTTCCTGCTCGATCCACTCGAGGTGCGGCCCAAATCCGCTCGCTCCTCCAGCCGATCTCAGCTTCCCACCCCGGCCGAGTTACTCCGCATGCCACCCGGTGACGAAGCGCATCCCATCCCATCGAACGCAAAATAGCTGACTGCATTGCTCTTCGCTGCCTCTCCGCGTAGACTTGTCATTCAGAGGCAATCGTCATGCTTGTAGTCATGAAAGCACAGGCAACTGAGGCGCAGATCGCCGCAGTCTGCGAGCACATTGAGCAGCTCGGATTCAAGGCCCACCCCATGCCCGGCGCGCAGCGCACCGCTGTCGGCATCACCGGCAACCAGGGCGAGGTCGATCGCGGCAATCTCGAAGAACTGCCCGGCGTCGCCGAGGTCATCCGCGTCAGCAAGCCCTACAAACTGGCCAGCCGGGACGTTAAGGATGAGAAGACCGTCATCACCTTTCCCGGCACCGATGCCGTCATCGGCGGAGCAAATCTCGCCATCGTCGCAGGCCCCTGCTCCATTGAGAGCCGCGAACAGGCCTTTGCCATCGCAGAACAGGTGGCTGCCAGCGGCGCCCAGTTCTTCCGCGGCGGAGCCTTCAAGCCTCGCACCTCTCCGTATGCCTTTCAGGGTATGGGTCTGGACGCACTCAAGATCATGGCTGAGCTTCGCACTGCCTTCGGGCTGCGTATCATCACCGAAGCCATCGACAATGAAAGTCTCGATCTCGTCGAGCAGTATGCCGACGTCATCCAGATTGGCGCCCGCAACATGCAGAACTTCTCCCTGCTCAAGCGGGCCGGCCGCGCCCGCAAGCCGGTCCTGCTCAAGCGCGGCATGAGCGCCACCCTCGATGAGTTCCTCATGGCCGCCGAGTACATCCTCAGTGAAGGCAACTACCAGGTCGCTCTCTGCGAGCGCGGCGTACGCACCTTCGCCGACCACACCCGCAACACCCTCGACCTCAGCATCGTGCCGGCAGTCCAGCGGCTCAGTCATCTGCCCATCCTCGTCGATCCCAGCCACGGAACCGGCAAGCGCAACAAGGTCCTGCCGCTGGCTCGTGCTGCCGTCGCCGTCGGTGCCGATGGCATCCTCGTCGAGGTCCATCACCAGCCAGAGAAGGCGCTTTCCGACGGTCCGCAATCCATCTATCCCGAGCAGTTTGCCCAGATGATGGACGAGATTGAGCAGATCGCCCCGATCGTCCATCGCCACGTTCCGCGTGGCATCCAGGTGGCTACCTCGGCAAACTGATGCTCACCCCCCTCATGCGGCTACGGCCAAGTCTTCCTGCAACCCTCCCTGCGGTCCGCACTGCCCATGCTGCGGACCGCAGCGCGTTTGTCGTCCGTGCCGTCCTGGCCCTGATGCTGCCGCTCGCTCTGGTGCTTGTCGGCTGTCGCCATCACGACTTCCCCACCTACCCGGCCAACTATCGCGAATACCTCTACGTGGCCAACTCCGGCAGCAACACCGTCTCGGCCATTGATGTTGTCCACCTCCGGCTCGATCGTGAGGTTTCCGTCGGCATCCACCCGCTAGCCATACTGGCCGCGCACCAGCATCCGGAAGTCTATGTACTCAACAGCGGAGACACCGCCAACCGCTACGCCGCCGGCTCGCTTTCCATCCTGAATGCCATCCACCAGCAGGTGACAGCCACGCTGCCCGCCGGTCGCGCTCCCCATGCCTTTGCTTTGGATCCGCAGGACCGCTTTGCCTACGTCGCCAGCTCCGGCAACTCCAGCCTTCTGGTGCTGGACCTGCTCCACCACCGTATCGCCGCGGAGCTGCCGCTGCACACGGTTCCCGACCAGGTTGCCGTCGCCCCCGATGGTCGTTCCGTCCTCGTCAGCAGTGCCGCCGCCGGTTCCCTGCTTGTGTTCGATGCCGATCCGGTGGCCATGCGCTGGACGATCCGCGCCCGGTTTGGCGGCTGTCCCGGTGCAGATTCGCTGGCCATTCTGCCTGACTCCTCCAAGGCATTCGTCGCCTGTTCTGGAGGCCACCAGATCATGGCTATTCAGCTTGCCTGGCAGGCTGATCCCAACCTTGGCCGCACAGACACACGCAAAGACGCCCTCGAAGCCCTGCTCAACGTCGGGCAATCCCCCGCCTGGCTTGCGCTCAAGCCCGACGGTGGCGAACTCTTCGTCTCCAACACCGGCTCCAACTCCATCAGTGAGGTCGTCACCTCCTCCGATGACGTCGGTGGCAGCTACCTCATCGGTTCGGCGCCCGGCTTCGGCATCGTCAGTGCAGACAACGCCCTGCTCTACGAATCCAGCCTGCAATCGCAGCAGATTGCCGTCTATGGCATCGATGATGGTCGCCGCCTTGGCGCCATCCATGTCGGCGATGGACCGGACCGCATGGCCTTTTCCGCCGACGGGCATCTGCTTTTTGCCATCGATCGCCGCTCCGGCGACGTTGCCGCCGTCCGCACCGACACCCGCTCCCTGTTCACGTTGTTTTCTGTGGGACGGGACCCCATTGCAATAGCAGACAAAAGTTTCCTGATTCCCTGATCGGGATGTATGCTGGGTGCATGCAAAATCGGCGGGGGCGCCGTGAGTTATGACCAGCACGAACTCCGAGGTGACCAAACCCTCACTCAAATCAGGATTTACCTTCCTTACAAACCACTCGCACGTGCTGCTTCTGATTGCAGGCAATCCAGAAATGCGCATGCGGGAGATGGCCGTAACCGTCGGGATCACCGAGCGTGCCGTCCAGCGCATCATCGAGGAGCTCGGCACCTCCGGCTACCTGATCGTCTCCAAGGATGGCCGTCGCAATCACTACGAAGTCGTCCGTGATCGTCCCCTGCGGCATCCGGTCGAGGGCCACTGTACGATTGGTGAACTCATCCAGTTCGTCCACCGCAAATAGTCCGGTCAAGCCTGCATCAGTCTCCCGGCTGCCCGCTATGCATCGGCTCCGTCATGCTGCCCCCGTCAGACAGGTGCACCGCACTCAACTGTGCTCCGGCAAACAGCAGCAGCCCTGACACATACGCCCAAAGCAGCAGCCCCACCGAAACATAGAACGGCCCATAGAGCGCCTTCAGGTCCAGCCGCGGCAGTATCGCTACAAACAGAAACTTCGCCACCACCCAGATCAGTCCCGTCACCACCGACGTCCGCAGCACCGGCCGGATCGGCACCTTCCGATTCGGCATCAGCCAGTACACAGAAAAAAAGAACAGAATGCTGGCCGCCGACGTCGTCAGCATCAACCATGAGCCAACAAAGAATCGGTAGACGAAATTATCGATGTGCCCGAAGAACAGGACCGTCAGCACCACGTGCTCGGCTGCATTCAGCGCCACGCACACCACGCCCAGCACCACCATGAACGCCGCCAGCCCCAGTGCCACCACCTGGTTCAGGATGTAGTTGCGACTCTTCACCACGCCCCAGGCGCGATTCAGCGCCACTTCCAGCGGCAGAAAAATCCCCGTGCACGCCACCAGAATCATGAACAGCGACACCAGTTGCACCGTATGCCGGTCCGCCACAAAGGCCAGATTCTGCGCCACAAAATCCTGATTCGACGGCAGAAAATACTTCACCAGTTCGGCAATCTCCGCTCGCATTCCCGGCGAGTGAAACACGCTTCCCGCAATCGTATACAGCATCACAATCAGCGGTATGAAGGACAGAATCGCATTGGCCGCAAAGCTGAACGCAAACGTATGCACCTCGCTGTCCAGCAGATAGCTGCCCAGCATCCGCCCGTCCCGCACCAGGTGCAGCCGCCGCGGCGGTCGAGATGTGTCCGTTGCTTCCTTCTCCGGCGCATCGCCGTCCAGAGCGCCTGCCTGGCTCTGTCCCTCAACCATGCTCATCTTCCCATCCTGTCCACCCATCATCCGTAATCGGATGCTATCAAAACCCGCTGCAGACCCGGCATCCGACTTCGAATCCACGCTCTCCCTGCGCCATCCCTCGTATTTTTCTCTTGCATTTTCAGCCAAATCCTGCCATAACCAGAGCACGTTACCTCCTACGGATGGAAGTCCCAACTCCCCTGCCTTGGCATTCGGGAGCCATAGGCTTCTCTTCAAACCTGCTCTCCGGTGGCTGGCGCAGCACTGCGTTCGGCTGCATTTCGTCGATGACCCTCAGTGGATTTTGTGGAGAAACTGCGTGAAAGAACAAGGAATTGTAAAGTGGTTCAACGGTGCCAAAGGATACGGCTTCATCCAGCGCTCGACCGGCGAAGACGTCTTCGTCCACTTCTCAGCCATCATGGCCGACGGCTACCGCTCCCTCAACGAAGGTGAGAGCGTCGAGTTTGAAGTCCAGCAGGGTCCCAAGGGCCTGAATGCCATCGAGGTCCGGCGCGCCAGCTAGCAAAAGAACACTCCGCTCAGCCGTCTTCCCGTACCGCGCCCAGACGGCTGAGCGCCCACCGCACAGCCTGCTGCAATCCACCATCCTGCTCTGGCGCCGGCTCCTGCAGCTGTGCCCGCAGCCAGGGCACGTACCGTCCCAGCCCGCTGTTGCCCATCGCAATCGCCACATTCCGCAGCAGAGCCCGGTACCCGGTCCGCCGTACCGGTGAGCCGTTGAACAGTGCCTCAAACTCCGCCTGTCCCAGCCCCGCCAGCCACTCCAGCTGCGGATTCACCAGCTCGCTCCGCGTCTCCAGTTGCGTATCCTGGGCCACCGGAGCCTTGCGGTTCCACGGACACACATCCTGGCAAATATCGCAGCCAAACACCTGCCGCCCCATGCCAGCTGCCAGCTCCGGTGGAATGATCCCGCGATGCTCAATCGTCAGGTACGCAATGCAGCGCGTTGCATCCATCTGTCGTGGTGCAATCAGTGCGCCCGTCGGGCAGGCATCCAGGCAGCGCGTGCAGCTTCCGCAGCGGTCCGGAACTGTCAGCGGAGCCTGTCCGCCGGCCACCGGCAGCTCCAGCACCAGCGCAGCCAGAAACGTATAGGAGCCATGCCGCGGATGAATCAGGCAGGTATTCTTTCCCACCCATCCCAGCCCCGCCGCCGCAGCAGCAGCACGCTCCAGTATCGGCCCGGTATCCACATAGGCCCGGCTCTGGAACTGGCCCAACTCCGCATGCAACGCCGACTCCACGCTGCGCAGCCGCTTAAGCAGCACCTTGTGATAATCGCTCGCGCGTCGGCTGCCATCCGGCTCCAGTCGCGCCGTCCAAGCATAGCGCGCAATCCAGCCCGCGCCCGCATCCGCCGCATCCACCGATCGCGGTGCGGCCCCGTGATAGCTGGCCATACACAGCAGCACGCTCCGCGCCCAGGGAAACGGCCGCTCCAGCCGCCCGCGCACCAGCCTTCCCTGTTCATCCCGGCGCGCCAGATACTCCATCTGCCCAGTAAACCCGGCAGCCACAAACTTCTCCAGCCGGGCATCGGCTACCGCACCCTGCTCCATGGGAAGCGGCAGCAGGCTGGCTTCGGTGAATCCAGCCTCCAGCGCCAGTTGCCGCACCTGCCCGGCATCCAGTGGCTGCAAGGCTGCATCCGCTTGCTGCTGCGTCAGGATGTGCGGCAACAGCTCCCTCTGGGCTGGCTCTTTCTCGGCCCTCATCGGCTCCTCTGCGGGCAAAGTGCCGCCACCTTCATTTTCCCGCAGCGTGCGCTCCCGCGTCCTTTCCCGGTTCGAAATACCCCTCCGTCGTAATCACAAACATCGACTTGTCCCGGGCTCGAAGGGAGATCTTATGGAAGCCATCGCTGAACGAGTCATCCTGCAGGTCATTCGGCTCAAAGCGCAACGCAAACTGCGCCTGTAGCTCGTCGCTGATCTGCCGCAGCACATCCCCGTACTCGGAGCCACGAATATCCTCAAAGTAGCGCCCGCCGGAGCGCAGCGCAATCTGCTCCAGCGTCTTCTTGCCGTCGCCATATGCGGCCTGCGATCCCTGCCGCGAGCTGCCGGGCGAACCGGCTCCCGGATAACCGCCACCTGGGTAACCGCCACCTGGATAACCGCCACCTGGGTAGCCACCGCC
>JAKBAG010000098.1 GCA_021809235.1 Acidobacteriota bacterium | reverse complement strand
GTTGGGTGCCTCGGTGACCCAGTTGCAGAATCAGATCAGTGCGCTTTCCAGCGTGAATCTGAATGAGGAAGCCAGCATGATGCAGCAGTATGAGCGCTCCTATCAGGCAGCCTCTCAGGCATTCACCATTCTGAACACCATCATGGCCTCAGCGCTGAATATTGGCGTGGAGACTGCAGTCGCATAAGCAGTCTGCTGCTGGTTGGCAACACAGACACCGGCAGAAGATGATTCCAACTTTGTGTACGAAAGCGGGGCAATCCCATGCGCGTGAATCCCTATTTTGTCACCAATCTGAGCAGTGCGCTCGATCAGACCCAGGCAACGGAACAGCAGCTCAGTACGGAGATTTCCAGCGGTCTGGGCGTCACGTCGATTGGGCAGAACCCAGTGGCCGCAGCACAGAATGCGCAACTGCTGAATCAGATTGGAATCGATGTGTCATTCACGCAGTCCTCCAATCTTGCACTGGGTATGCTGAATGTGACCGATTCCGCACTGGGCAGCGTGGTGACGCAGTTGAATCAGGCGATTTCGCTTGGAGCACAGGGCAGCAACGGGACGTTATCCACTTCGCAGATGCAAGCCATCTCCAATCAACTGGCCGGCATTCGCGACGAGGTGCTTTCGCTGGCCAATACCAGTTATCAGGGGCAGTATGTCTTCGGTGGAAGCCAGACAAGCGGGCCTCCATTTACGCTCAACACCGGGACTACACCGGCGTCAGTCACCTATAACGGGGATAGTGTGGTGAATCAGATTCAGCCGCCCACCGGGCAGCCTATCGCGTTGAATATTCCAGGCAATCAGATCTTCACCGACTCTTCGTCGAATGTGCTGGGAGCACTGAATACGGTGATTGCCGACTTTGCCGCAGGCAATGCGGCAGCCGGTGCCGCCGATACGGCTGCACTGAATTCCGCACTAAGTTTTGTCAGCCAGCAGCGCGTTACGCTGGACAACTCCATCAATCGACTGAATACCGCATCGGCATTGGCAACCAGTGAACAGACGCAGTTGACCAATGTCCAGACCAACCTGATACAAGCGGATATTCCAGCGGTTTCCACACAGCTTTCGCTGCTCAAATCCCAACAGACGGCGCTGATCAATGTGATTGCCGCTCTTGGCTCCGGCAGCCTCTTCGACAAGCTCTAGGGATTTCCCGTTCAGGAATCGGAGGGTTTTCAGCGGCGAAGGCGATTTTGCCTTCGCCGTTTTTCTGTGTACCTCGCAGGTATGCTTTCCTGAATTCGTTCGCTCCGAGTTCCCTGCGGCAACCTATACTGAATGGCGAAGACCGCAAGGAGGACAGGCCGCATGTTGGATGCGATGCGATTCGTATGGAATGCGACTCGGGGCCATCGTTTTGCGCCCTGGCGCAGCGAGTATGTGAAGTGGCGCATTGAGACCTTTTCCGGGCAGAAGGCGGAGACGATTCAGGCAGCCGATGTCTTGCGTTTCCTCTGGTCATCGCGTGGAGAACTGCTGACCTTTCTTCTATGGACGGGAAAGCTCCACCGGATTGCGCGGCAACGAGAGTTTCTGTCCTAGGCGCTCATTTCAGGCTGCCAGATCCAGGAACGAAAGAAGCGGGAGACAGGCATGAATCGAAGAGAGTTTGCATCCGGCATTGCCGCATGGATGATGGCTGTTGGAGGCTCGCAGCGGGCCTGGCCCTATTTCCGCAAGAAGAAACATCCGTCCGTGGTTACCCCGGCTCCTGTCCTTCTACCGTCGGTTGCAGGTCCGGATTCTCTGCGTTCCCATGGCATGCTGGCCTCCTTGCTGGTAGGCTGCGCGGTGGTTCCCGAGATTCTGGATCTGGATGGGGCACGCAAAGGGAAGAGTTCCGATACCTATACCCAGACAGTGCTGGATCAGGCCGACATTCTGGTGGCGGAAAATGCCATGAAGTGGTCGGCTTTGCGGCCCACGCCGGCCGGATATAACTTCGCTGCCAGTGACCAGCTGTTTGATTTTGCGCGGGCTGGTGGGCAACTTGTCCGCGGACACAACCTTTGCTGGCATCAGCAGCTTCCCGGATGGTTTTCCTCCGTGGCTACGGCGGAGAATGCGGCATCGCTGTTGACCGAGCATATTCTCACTGTGGCGGGCCGCTATGCCGGCCGCGTGCAAAGTTGGGATGTGGTCAATGAGGCGGTCAATCCGGCGGATGGACGTCCGGATGGATTGCGGAATACTCCGTGGCTACGCATGCTGGGACCGGGATACATCGAGCTTGCTTTCCAGACTGCAGCCAAGGCCGATCCGCATGCAAAGCTGACGTATAACGAGTACGACATTGAGCTGGATACGCCGGATCAGCAGATCAAGCGCGGGCAGGTTCTGCTGCTGCTCCGCCGGTTGCATGCGCGCGGCATTCCGGTTACGGCAGTCGGCATCCAGAGCCATTTGAAGGCAACCGGGCCTTTGCCGGGCGCCGGTCTGGTGGAATTCATTCGCGAGGTGGCAACCATGGGCATGGAGGTTTACATCACGGAGATGGACGTGAATACAGCCACCTTGCCCGGGGATGCAGCAACGCAGGATGAGGCCGTTGCCCGGGTCTATGACCAATATCTGCGGCTGGTGCTCCCGGAACCGAATGTAAAAGCCTGCTTGACGTGGGGCATCAGCGATGCCCACACATGGCTGAACCAGACGCGGCAGCCATGGGCACAACGCCCGGATGGAAGTCCGCAGCGCCCGCTTCCGTTCGATGAGCACTATCAGCCGGTCAAGGCGTTTTATGCCATGCGGGATGCGATCGATGCCGCCCGGACGGCAGCAACGCGTATTCCGCAACCGCAGATGCCTCCAGCGCAGCAGCAGCCGTTTGTTCCATTTGCCGTGCCGGGAAGCCCCGCGCCAAGCGCTCCGCACACGCAGGGCAGGTGAGGATGCGCGCCTGGCAAAGCCTGCACCAACGGCTATTCTTCCACCTGGCCCGTGTGCTTGCCTGGGCAGGTGTGGCTCTCGGCCTGTTGCTGCCGGGAGTCCGGTCTGCCGCGCAGCAACTTCCACCGGCCGAGCCGCCGATTCCGGAACCAGGCACCCATCAGCCGATGGCGACCCTGCATGTCACCACCAATGCGGTGCTGGTTCCCACGCTGGTGGAAAACGCCGGCAATGTGGTCTACGGACTCAAACCAAGCGATTTTCTCCTTACCGATAACGGGGTACCGCAGCGCATACGCGTGGATTCGGATATGGACACGGCACCTGTGGCGCTGGTGATTGCCGTGCAGCAGGGCAGGAGTGCCGCTCTGGAGATGGACAAGATCGCCCGCCTGGGGCCGCTGCTTTCCATCTTTACCGGGAACAACCAGGGACAGATGGCGCTGGTTGGCTTTGACAGCATGCCTCATCTGTTGCATGACTTTACCGGTTCGCTGGATGCGATTGAGGGCAGTCTGCAGCAGATGCAGCCCGGAGACGGGGGTGCAGCCATTCTGGACACTGTGGATTACGGCATTGATCTGCTTCAGTCTGAGCCGGACTCCTATCGTCGCGTTCTGCTGCTGGTGAGCGAGCGACGGGACCATGGCAGCCATCATGTAAAGCCATCTGTCCTGGTGCAGCGCATAGGCGCCAGCAATATTCTGGTACTGAGCCTGAGCTTTTCCCCTTCTGCGGCTGAGTTTCTGCATGACCTGGGGGATAGCGGCAGCAACCGTACGATGAGCATGATTGGAACACTCTTCATGGCTGCCCAGGCCATGAAGAAGAATGTGGCACGGGAGCTGGCACGGTTGAGTGGCGGAGAATATGCCACCTTTACCCGCGACAAGGCTCTGCAGGAGCACCTTTCGCAGCTTGCCCAGCGGGTGCACAACCGATACATGCTCAGCTTCCAGCCCCAGAATCCCGCCCCAGGCCTGCACACCATCCACGTCTCGCTGACCCAGGATTACGATGCCCGGGTGATCGCTCGTACGAATTATTGGGTCAGTGCCAATCCCTGAGGGCGGATTCGGTCCGGTACAGGATTTTCCGCTGGAGTTCGCCTTCGATGGAGCCTCCAAAGAGGCGAATCCGGCATACCGGCATCGGGCAGGGTGCATTTTCATTCGGATCATGCTAAACTCAGAGAGTTATTGCGATGGATTTGAGTTTCTGAGGAGCAACTGAAGCTGTGCTTGCAACTGTAACGAAAACTGAACTGATCGAACGCTTTCGTACCCACGATACTGACACCGGATCGCCCGAGGTCCAGATCGCGATTCTGAGCACCCGCATCCGCGAGTTGAATGAGCACTTCAACACCCACAAAAAGGACCACGCTTCGCGCCGCGGCCTGCTGATGCTCGTCAGCAAGCGTCGTCGTCTTCTGGACTACCTGAAGACTCATGACGCCGATCGCTATCGCGATGTGATCGCCAAGCTGGGTATCCGCAAGTAAGATTCGACGCATTTGAAACGATTCAGTCGAGACCGGGAAGTGGTCCAGACTGCTGCAGATTTTCCACCAGCAGTCTGCGATCACCCGTCTGACCCCAAGTATTCCTTGAACCAGATGCAGCCTGAGGCAGTCAATTCTGCAACTCAGGCTGTTTTTGCAGGTTCCTGCCGGAGCCATCTGCTCCCGCCGTTTGCGCACTCTCCCGTTGTGAACGGCCAAGCCTGAGTTTCCCAAGAAAAAGCGAAAAGAGGACAAACATGAAGCAAGAAGTAATCGTAGAGTTGACCGGTGGCAAGCGTCTGGTCTTTGAGACGGGCCGCGTTGCCAAGCAGGCCTCAGGATCGGCACTTGTAACGCTGGGTGACAGCGTGGTGCTGGCCACCGCAGTGGCGTCGCCAGACCCCAAGGAAGGAATTGATTTCTTCCCCCTCACGGTCGATTACCGGGAGTATGCCTACGCTGGTGGACGCATCCCCGGCGGCTTTATCAAGCGGGAAGGACGTCCCAGCGAAAAAGAGATTCTCACTTCACGTCAGATTGACCGTCCCATCCGGCCACTCTTTCCGGAAGGCTTCCGGAATGAGACGCAGGTGATAGCCCTGGTCTTCTCCGCCGATAAGGAAAATGATCCGGACGTGGTGGCCATCAATGCCGCCGCTGCCGCTCTGGCTCTGTCGGATATTCCCTTCATGGCCACCGTCGGTGCTGTCCGTGTGGGTCGCGTAAATGGCGAGTTCATCATCAATCCCAGCTACTCCGAGCGTGCTGAGAGCACGATGAACATCATGGTGGTCGGCCACAAGGACGGCATCGTGATGATTGAAGCCGGGGCCAAGCAGGAGACAGAAGAAAACGTGCTGGCCGCCATTGAGTTTGCCCACGGAGAGATTCGTAAGATTACCGCAGCCATTGATGACCTGGCCTCGCGCGCGGGCAAGCCCAAGCGGGCCTTTGTAGCGCCAGTGGAAGATACGGAATATTACCAGGCACTTTATGCCCGAGCCGGGGAGCGGCTCAAGGATGCGCTGGACACCCACAAGCATTCCAAGACCGATAGCTACGCGCTTATCAAGGCACTCAAGCAGGAGCTGGCTGCAGCGCTGCCGGCCGATGATCCGGATGCCAAGAAGAAGCTGGCGCACTACTACGAGCTGATGCGCGAGCGCATCTTCCGCGAACAGGTGACGCGTGACCGCATCCGTCCTGACCGTCGCGCCTTTGACCAGATTCGTCCCATCAGCATTGAAACCGGCGTTCTTCCTCGCACTCATGGTTCCGCTCTGTTCACCCGCGGAGAGACGCAGGCTCTGGTGACAGCTACGCTGGGCACCACCGACGACGGACAGCGGCTGGAGACCTTTGAAGGCGAAATGAAGAAGCCCTTCATGCTGCACTACAACTTCCCGCCGTTCTCTGTCGGCGAAGTAGGCCGCATGACTGGTGTTGGCCGTCGTGAAGTGGGCCACGGAGCGTTGGCAGAGCGCGCGATCAGCGCCGTGCTGCCTTCCCAGGATGAGTCTCCGTACACCATCCGCATCGTCTCCGACATTCTGGAGTCGAATGGCTCCTCGTCCATGGCTTCCGTCTGCGGAGCCAGCCTGGCCCTGTTTGACGCAGGTATCGCGCTGAAGGGCGCGGTTGCCGGAGTGGCCATGGGGCTGGTGAAGGAAGGCGACGACTACGCCATCCTGACCGATATCGCCGGTGCGGAAGATCACTACGGCGATATGGACTTCAAGGTTGCAGGCACTCGGGCCGGCATCACGGCACTGCAGATGGATATCAAGATCAGCGGGCTCACCCGCCAGATCCTGCAGGAGGCAATGGAGCAGGCTCGTCGCGGTCGGCTGTTCCTGCTCGATACCATGGATGCGATCCTGAACGGACCGCGCACGGAGCGTTCCCGCTACGCGCCGCAGATTCGTACGGTTCACATTCCTACGGACAAGATTCGTGATCTGATCGGACCCGGTGGCAAGACCATCCGCGGCATTATCGAGCAGACTGGTGTCAAGATTGATGTGGATGACACGGGACGCGTCAACGTGGCCTCCTCGGATGCCGACGGCCTGGCTCAGGCTCTTGCCATCATCAGCAATCTGACCGCTGTTCCGGAAGTTGGGAAAACATATCTGGGCAAGGTGGTTCGTCTGGCCGAGTTTGGTGCCTTTGTTGAGCTTTTCCCGGGCACAGATGGTCTGCTGCACATCTCGGAGATTGCCGAGCATCGCGTCAAGGAAGTCAAGGACGAGCTGCGCGAAGGCGATCAGGTGATGGTCAAGGTTCTGGCGATCGAAGGCAATCGTATCAAGCTCAGCCGCAAGGCTCTCATCAAGGAGCAGAAGGCCAAGCTGGGGATTGTGGATGCTCCTTCGGATGCGCCGTCCAGCGAATCGGCTCCGGCGCCGCGTGCGCCGCGCCATGAGTTTGACGAGCGTCAGCCAAGCTCGAATGCGAGCACCATCCTGATTGAGGGTGGGGAAGACTTCGAGGATACCGAGGAGTTCGACGAGGACAATGAGCCGAACTTCAATGTGGCCGACGGCACTCCCATGCCGAATCCGGGAGCAGCCGCTCCAGGACGAAGCTTCGGTGCCAACGGCAACAACAACAACCGCCGTCGCCGCCGTCGCGGTCGTCCCGGCGGACAGGGCCGCGGACCAGCCTCAAACGCATAACGCAGTCGATTAAAAAGTCCGCTTCCTTTTAAGGGAGCGGGCTTTTTGCTGTCTCGGGATATTGTTTGTGGGTACCTGAATCGCCGCATTGCAGGATTGGCGGGCGATCAGGCGGACAGGCCGCGACGTATCTCTTTTTCTTCATACATGCGCAGATCGGCAGCAATATAAAGCGAAGAGGCATCCTGCGCATCCTCCGGATAAATGGCAGCCCCAATGCTGGCTCCAATCTCCATCGGATGATTGTTCACAGAGAAGGGCAGACTCAGTAGTTCCGTCAGGGAATCGGCAACGGTATGGATGTCCTTGGGGGAATTCGGTTGCGCAAGGATCAGGGAAAACTCATCGCCGCCGGTACGTGCCAATAAATCTCCACGGCGAATGCGCAGGCGCATCCGTTCAGCGACCTGCTGCAGCAGCAGGTCGCCAACATGGTGGCCATAGGCGTCATTGACGTGCTTGAAGCGATCCAGATCAATCTGCAGCAGTCCCAGACTTTCTCCTGTTCGGTTGCAGAGAGCAATGCGCTCGGCAAGCTGGGCATGAAATTTTCTGCGATTGGGCAGCGAGGTCAGATCATCATGGAGCGCCAGATATTGCGAGCGCTCAATCTGGTTCTCCAGCAGCAGAAGAAGCATTCCCACCGCCACTACATATTTGGGAAGATTCCATACTTCGCTCTCAATATGCAGAGCTGGCATACGGATCTGCAGGAATGGCGCAACGGAAAAAACCATTGCCCAGGCGAGGAATCCACCAATGGTAATCACGGAACCGGCGCTGACTCGACCACGATAGTTGGACCAGAAGATGAGGCAGCAACAAAGGTATACCGTGAACAGGATGGCATTCAGCGCAAAAGAGCCGCCATTCCCTTGTCGGGGAGGACCCCACAGCAGCAATCCTGCTCCGAGTAGCAGATAGAGGATCATCACGATGAATCGTGGGGCCGCGAGTAAACGGCGCGGCGAGAGCAGGATGACAGCGAGTGGACCTATTGCCGTGATCGAGGCCGTAACAATCAGCGTCCAGTCGGGTGCAGTTGGTAACAAAAGCAAGAGAATATAGGCCGACGGTGGTACAGCGAGGGCAGCTGTCATCCAAAGCGAAGAAGCATGGTTGCGATAGCGGACAGATGCCCGCATAAAGACCACGGCAGCTGCAATCAAAGAAACCAGACTGAGCGCGACAGCTGCATAGCCAGGCCAGCCATCCCACTGCTCTCCCATGCTGGCAGCAAAGTGAATCAGAATCAGAATCCACCCCCGCAACCAGAGCTGCGAGTCGGCAAAGGGACTTCCTTCAATCTCCAGGTCTTCGCGGGATTCCCGCCGCAGAATGGAGGCAAATGCTAATACTAATGCGGTGATGGCCAGCAGATCGGGGATTTTTGTCCAGTCCATTCCGTACTCCGGCTGCGAACGAGCATCTCCCTTTCGGGTCTATCCTTCCATTATCGGCAACAACTTATCATCGCTTACCATGGATGAGAAATAACAAATCTTTGGTGTATCCAAAAGTAACATGAAACGATCGCGAAACAACAAAAGGGTTGGCTGAACTTCAAGCCAACCAGTTCCGAAAAGTGTAATTGTCATTGCATTTGGAGTTAGTTCTCGTCTGAGTTCCTGGTTCCGAAGACATTGCCCATGCGCCGGATCTGCGCTCCCACGCCGCGTAGCTTTTCCTCAATCCGTTCATAGCCGCGATCCATGTGGTAGACACGGTCCAGGATGGACTCTCCTTCGGCAACCAGCGCGGCCAACACCAGTGAGGCGGAGGCGCGCAGATCACTGCACATCACGGCTGCTGCGGACAGTCGCGATGCGCCCTGCACTGTGGCTGTGCGACCATCCACGGCGATATTTGCTCCCATGCGAACCAGCTCCTGCACATGCATGAAGCGGTTTTCAAAGATGTTCTCCGTGATGCGCGAAACACCTTCCGCCTGGGTGGCAAGGGCCATGAATTGGGCCTGCATGTCTGTTGGGAAGCCGGGATACTCCCGGGTGGAAATATCGACGGCGTGAAGTGATTCCTCGGCGCGGACGCGAATGGAATCCTCCCCCAGCACATCGATGCGTGCTCCGGCTTCTCGTAGTTTTTCCATCACAGCGCCCAGGTGAGCGGGATTGCAATTGGTCACAATCAGATCCCCGTGCGTAATGGCTCCGGCGATGAGAAATGTGCCGGCCTCAATCCGATCCGGATTGATGCGATGCCGCGTGCCGTGAAGCCGCTCGACGCCCTGCACCCGGATGGTGGGCGTGCCGGCACCTTCGATCCGGGCGCCCATGCTGGTCAGTAGAGCGGCCAGATCGGTGACCTCCGGCTCTTGGGCGCAATTTTCCATCACGGTCTCGCCGTCGGCAAGGACTGCGGCCATCAGCAGATCTTCGGTCCCGGTGACGGTGATCTTGTCAAAAAACAGGTGTGCTCCGCGTAGTCGCTCAGCACGGGCCTCCAGATAGCCATGCTCCTGCGTGATGCTCGCTCCCATCTTTTCCAGGCCCTTCAGGTGCAGATCAATCGGACGTCCTCCGATGGCGCATCCACCGGGCATGGCGACGCGAGCCATACCGCAACGGGCTACCAGCGGTCCCAGTACAAGGGAACTGGCGCGCATGGTCTTGACGATCTCGTACTTGGCAACAGGATCGGAGAGATGTCGGCAGCTGATCGTGGTGCGGTGCTGGGCGCGTCCGTAGCCCAGCTCCACCTGGGCTCCCATGGAGATGAGCAGCTTCTGTTCGGTCTCAATATCTCGGACCTGCGGAATATTTTCGAGTACAACCTCATCTTCCGACAGGATTGCGGCTGCCATGCACGGCAAGGCAGAGTTTTTGGCTCCAGAGACACGAATACTGCCGACCAGCGGATTCCCACCGCGCACTACGAATTTGTCCATAATTTCGAGCTGCTCCTGATACTCCAGTGTAATGGGCAAAGCTGGCTGCGCGCAGTGCAGGAATCGCTTCAGTCAATGTGCTCTGGAACTGGAATGGCGAGAAGCCAGCGAATGGAAAAAGCGCGGACTGCAAGAGCCCGCGCCTCCAAGTTGCCAACCAGATG